>JAYUWF010000267.1:0-12869 GCA_043753685.1 Herminiimonas sp. | reverse complement strand
CAGGCCGTTGGCGTGCGTTGCCGATTCACTGTCGGATAATTGCAGCAGGACATACTGCGGCGCGTCGCCGCCGATCGGCAGGCGCAACTGCGGAAAATGGCGCGTGACCAGTTGCAGGCAAAAGGCCGACATCAACTCGAAACCGGTCAGGCCGGCGCCACAGCGCTGACCGGCCAGCGCCAGCAAGCGCAAGGCCTGTTGCGGCGACTGCAGGCAGACCAGCGCCGTCAGCTCTGCCGCCGGTTGCGCGAACAGTTTCAGGACCGCGGCGGTGATGATGCCCAGCGTGCCTTCGGCGCCGATGTACAGGTCGCGCAGGTCGTAGCCGGTATTGTCCTTGCGCAGGCCGCGCAAGCCGTTCCAGATCGCGCCATCGGCCGTGACCACCTCCAGACCCAGGCATAGTTCGCGGGCATTGCCGAAACGCAGAACCGCGGTGCCCCCGGCATTGGTCGACAGATTGCCGCCGATGGTGCAACTGCCCTCGGCAGCGAGCGACAACGGGAACAGTCGGCCGGCATCGGCTGCCGCGCTCTGCAGGTTTTGCAGGATGCAGCCGGCTTCGACCGTCATCGTGTTGTTCAAGCCGTCGATGGCCCGGATCCGGTTCAGCCGCGTGGTACACAGCACCACCGCTGCGCCGCTGGCGTCCGGCACGCTGCCCAGCACCAGGCCGGTATTGCCACCTTGCGGCACGATCGGCACCTTGAACCGGTTGCATTGTTTTACCAGGTCGGCCACTTCGGCGGTCGAGCCGGGCCGCAGCACCGCCACGGCCGCACCGGTAAGACGGCCGCGCCAGTCGGTCAGGAACGGCGCCATGTCGAGCGGATCGGTGATCACGTGCGGCGCCCCGACGAGATCCCTGCAGGCGTCGAGAAAAGCCGCCATGGCTTACTGCGGCGCCTTGTTCGATGCCTTGTGAATGGCCTGCTGCGCCAGTTTCTTCGCCGCTTTCTTGTAGGGATACAGATACAGCACGATGCAGGTAAAGAATACGCTGACCAGGCCGACTTCGACCCAGCCGAGCACGGCCGAAAGTCCCTGGTCGCTGGTGGCGCGCACGATGCCTTCGGCGAAATACATCAGGATCAGCATCGACGACCATTGCATCGTGTAGACATCGCGCTTGAAAATGCCGCGCAACGGTATCAACAGCGGCAAGATCTTCAGCACCAGCCAGGAGCCGCCCGGGCGCAGCGGCGCCAGCACCGTCTCCCATGCGATGCACAGCGCAATCAGCAGTAGCAGGCTGGCCACGGTGCCGTAATAACAGACTTTCTGGGTCTGGCTTTGCATCATGCCTCCCGCAGACGCGAAGCGATGGTTGCCAGGCGACGGCCCTGGGCAATTGCCAGCAGCCGGGTTTGTTCCGACAGCGGTTCGTTGCCGCCGACGCCGGACCAGTGGCTGGCGCCGTAGGGCGTGCCGCCGGTGGTGGTGGTCATCAGTTCGGGTTGGGTGTAGGGCAAACCCATCAACAGCATGCCGTGATGCAGCAGCGGCAGCATCATCGACAGCAGCGTCGATTCCTGACCGCCATGCAGGCTGCCGGTAGAGGTAAACACGCAGGCCGGCTTGCCGGCCAGCGTTCCGGAGACCCAGTCGGCGGTGGTGCCATCCCAAAAATATTTCATGGGGGCTGCCATGTTGCCGAAACGCGTAGGTGAGCCGAGTGCGATCGCGCCGCACTCCCTCAGGTCGCGCAGCTCGACGTAGGGTGCGCCGTCCGTCGGCACTGCCGCCTCGCTGGCTTCGATTACCGTGGAGATGGCGGGCACCGTGCGCAGCCGGGCCTCGCAACCGGGGACGGCGTCGATACCCTGGCCGATCAACTCGGCAAGCTTGCGCGTGGCGCCATGGCGGGAATAATACAAAACCAGGATCGAGAGGGGAGTGGTAGGCATAGACGGTTATTATAGGGTGGTTTAAACACCTGCAACGCATGCTGCTTGCCGCAAGCCTGCGGTTGACGCGCTCGCCCGATGCCGGGTTTGTCCGGTAGGAACGCATCGGGTTTCTTGCAGGTTCATTACAGCCCGTTCACTGTCCGATTCAGCTTATGCCGTCTGTCGCGCCACCCAATCCCCATCAAGAAGGCCGCATCGTGTTGCCCCGCATGCGATCCCTGTCGTTGGCGCAATTGCGCGATATGCTGCGCTTCGCAGCCCGTCGCCTGAACGAAGAGCGTCTGCCGCAGGTGGCCGGCAGCCTGACCTTTACCACCGTGCTCGGTCTGGTGCCACTGCTGACGATCGCGCTGGCGATCTTTACTGCCTTTCCTCTCTTTAATACCTTTCGCACATCGCTCGAAACCTACTTCAGCACCAACCTGATGCCGAAGATAATCGCCAACACCACGCTCGACTACCTGAACCAGTTCGCCTCGAAATCGATGCGGCTCTCCGCCGTCGGTGCGATCGCCCTGGTGGTCACGGCCGTCACCATGATGTCGATGATCGACCGCGTATTCAATCGGATCTGGCGCGTGACGACGTCGCGTCCCTTCCTGCAACGTATCCTGATCTACTGGGCGCTGGTGACGCTCGGGCCGCTGTTGATCGGCGTGTCGATTCGCCTGACCTCGTACCTGTTCCTGGCAACCAATGGCGTGGTCTCGCAGGTACCTTTCATCGGCGGCGTGTTCTACAGCCTGGTATCGCTGGCGCTGACCACCGGCGCTTTCACGCTGCTGTATGCGACGGTGCCGAACCGTACCGTCAGCTGGCGCGACGCGGCGGGCGGCGGCCTGGTGGCGGGCATCGCCTTTGAAATCGCCAAGCGGCTGTTTGCAATGTATGTCACGACATTTCCGACTTACATGATGATTTACGGCTCGGTCGCGGCCATCCCGATCTTCCTGCTATGGATTTACATGTTCTGGCTGATCACGCTGATCGGCGCACTCTTCGCCGCAGCGCTGCCGGTGGTGAAATACGAGCGCTGGTGGCACGTGCCCACGCCCGGAAGCGCGTTCGTGGATGCTGTGGCGATCCTGAAGGTCTTGCTCGACGCCCGCAGCGGCAGTGGCTCGGCGGCGGTCGACGCCAATCGCATCCGCAACCGCACCCGGCTCGGTTTCGATGAATCCGAAGGCTTGCTCCAGCAGATGCTGGCCGCAGGCTGGGTCGGCAGGATCAAGACCGATCCGCCGCGCCGGCGTTTTCGACTCGGGCGGCGTACCCGCATCGGACTCGAGCGCTGGACCTTGCTGGCCAATCCGCAGCAATTGAAGCTGGCCGATGTGTACCGGCTGTTCGTCTTCGATGCCGCCGATGGCGCGCCCTTGATCAAGCAGGTCGAACAGGCGGTCGAGCAAGGCCTGACGCAAACGCTGGCGGCGCATTTTGCGGCCGAACCGGCCGCGCCGGTCCAGCGCGCCACCGCCGACGCTTGAGCGTCCGATTACCAACCGAAGCCGGGCCGCGCATGGTTCGAAGCCAGCGAACAGCCTCACCAGCATCGATCGCCAATTTCAGCGATTGACGGCCACCACCATCACGCCGGCCACCAGCACCAGCGAGCCGGCGACCCGGTCGGTGATCCGCGCGTAACGCGGTTGCGTCGCCCATGCACTGGCGCGACTGGCCAGCATCCCGTATCCCAGTAAAATGAAAAACTCCGGCACCATCGAGGTCGCCGCCAGGATCAGCATTTGCATGCCGATCGGCGCGGCAGGGTCGATGAACTGCGGCAGGATCGCCACGAAGGTCAAGAGCGATTTCGGATTGGCCAGCTGTAGCAGCACGGCGCTGCGAAAGATCGCCGCGCCACCGCTGGGCCGTCCTGCCAGATTGGAAATCGTCAGCGGCGACGGTTTGCCGAAGATCGCCATCAATCCCAGGTAGACCAGGTAAGCGGCGCCGATCCAGCGCACCACCACGAACAAGTCGTGCGAAGCGGCGATGACGGATCCGACACCGCTCGCCGACAGGGTGAAATAGATCGCGTTGGCGCACAGGATGCCGAGCGTGGCAAACAGGGAGCGGCGCCAGCCGTGCGTGACGCCGCACGCCACCACCAGCATCACCGCAGGACCGGGCGCGAGCGACATCGCCGCTTCGGTGGCGGCGAACAACAGCCAGGTGGAGGGGGTCATGCCGGCTTGATCGCCTTTGCTTCATTCATCGCCTGGCTGGCGAAACCGAACAGCGCGTCGAGCACCGCATCGGGTTGCTCCGCCATCAAGGCATGTCCGCAATTTGCCAGTTGAATCAGACGGTGCTGCGGAATTACCGCACGCAACGCGGCGGTGGCTTTCGGCGGCGTCATCTGATCTTTCGCGCCCAACAGCAGCAGGGTCGGACAGGCGACCCGGGCAGCGGCGGCTTCGCCATTGACATAGGCATTGCATGCACGGAAATCGGTCAGGAACACACCGTTGGTACCGCCGGTGGGGGAGGGCTGACGGGCGATCTTTTGCATCAGGCGCCGGTTGCCACCGGCCACCCAGAATCCCGGACCAGGCGAAGACGGCTTCTGGGCGATGGTCGAATGCGACCAGATGTTGACCATGTCGATCGCCTCCTGCTCGGCATCGCGCGCGGCATCGAGCAGCACATCCGAGACCCGCATCGGTAAGGCGGTACCGACCAGCGCCAGCGCGGAGATGCGCTGCGGCGCACGCGCCGTGGCTTCGAGCGCGATCAACGAACCCATGCTGTGACCGATCAGGGTGACGCGCGGAGCGACCGTACCATCCACACCGGCCGCCGTCAGCAAGGCCAGCAGCCAGTCGGCCATCGCTTCCACGCTGGTCAACGCTGCGCCGCCGCTGCGGCCATGACCCGGCAAATCGATCGCCAGTACACCGAAACCGTGGTGCGCGAAGTAGCGGGTCTGCAGGATCCAGACCGAGTGATCATGTTGTGCGCCATGCAGGAAGACGGCGGTCGGCAACGCCGCATCGAAGGGTTTGCCGCCGGTGTAGCAATATGCCGGCTGGCCCAGCACGTCGAGCATCATGCCGCCGCTCCTTTTGCCGACGCCTTTACTGAAGTCCGCTGCGATGCCTTCAAGCCGCGCGCCAGGTCGTCGATCAGATCGTCGGCGTCTTCCAAGCCGATCGACAGCCGCATGGTGCCTTCGCGGATGCCGGAGGCCGCCAGCTGCTCGGGCGGCACGCGGAAATGCGTGGTCGAGGCCGGATGGATCACCAGCGACTTGGCGTCGCCGACATTGGCCAGATGTGAAAAGATCGTCAGCGCATCGACGAAGCGGGTGCCAGCTGCGCGGTCGCCCTTGAGCGCGAAGGAAAACACGGCGCCGCAACCCTTGGGCAAGAGCGTCTTTGCCAGTGCATGATCCGGATGGCTCGTCAACTCCGGATAGGAGACCGATTCCACCGCCGGATGCGCCACCAGGAAATCGATCACGCGGCGGGTATTGGCGACATGCCGGTCCATGCGCAGGCCGAGCGTCTCGATCCCCTGCAAGACAGCGAATGCATTATGCGGACTCATGACGGCGCCGAAGTCGCGCAAGCCCTCGCGCCGCGCCCGCAGCGCAAACGGCGCCACGCTGGACTCTTCTGCGAACACCATGCCGTGAAAGCCCTCGTAAGGTTCGCACAGTTCGGCGAAGCGGCCGGTCTTTTCATAGGCTTGCTGCCAATCGAAGGTGCCGCCGTCGACCAGCAGGCCGCCGATGGCGGTGCCGTGGCCGCACAGGAACTTGGTCGCCGAATGGAAGATCAGGTCGGCGCCGTGATCGAAGGGACGCAACAGGTACGGCGTGGTGAACGTTGCGTCGACCATCAGCGGCAGGAAGTGCTCATGCGCCAGTTGCGCCACCAGCGGCACGTTCAGTACATCCAGCCCAGGATTGCCCAGCGTCTCGGCAAACAACACCTTGGTATTCGGCCGGATCGCCGCACGCCAGGCATCGATGTCGCGCGGATCGACGAAGGTGGTTTCGATGCCGAAACGCTTCATGGTGTAGGCCAGCAGGTTGTGCGAGCCGCCATACAACGCGCGCGAGGCGACGATGTGCGACCCAGCGCCGGCGATCGTCACCAGCCCCAGGTGCATCGCCGCCTGGCCGCTGGCTGTCGCGATGCCGGCGACGCCGCCTTCGAGTGCGGCGATGCGTTCTTCCAGCACCGCGTTGGTCGGATTCGAAATGCGCGAATAGACGTGTCCGGCGCGCTCCATGTTGAACAGCGACGCCGCATGGTCGGAGTCCTTGAAGACGAACGACGAGGTCAGGTAGATCGGCGTGGCGCGCGCGCCGGTCGTCGGGTCAGGTGCGGCGCCGGCATGCAGCGAGAGGGTATCGAAACCGGGATAGCGGGGTGCGCTCATGACTGCCTTTGACGCGAATGTTGATGAAACGAATGCTAGCATCGAACCTGCAGGGAGGGCACATGCAACATGGCTGCAATGCAACTGGAATGCACCGTCAACGCAGCGTCAATGTTCATCGGCACATCTCGAACATGCACGCCGGCATCGACGAGAGCGAAGTCGCCCATCATTCTGATGCAGCTTGATCCGCTGCGGTTCGCCGCTGGATCTTTCAGCGCGATTAGGCTACATTGCAGAGGTAAAAAACAAAAACATCTGGCGGAGACGAGAATGAAGACATCCGAAATCCTCAAGGTCAAAGGCAACATCCTCTACACGGTGACGCCGGATACGCCGATGAAGGAAGCGGTCGAAACCATGGCCGACAAGGACATCGGTTCGCTGGTGGTGATGGAGTTCGGCGAACTGGTCGGCATGCTGACCTTCCGCGAAGTGATGCAGGCAATTCATTCCAATGCCGGCTCGGTCGGTCCCAACACGGTGCGCAAGCACATGGACGACCATCCGATCACCATCACGCCGGATACTGACATCAACGAAGTGCGGCGCCTGATGCTCGAGCGCCATGCGCGCTATGTACCCGTGGTCGACGCAAAAACCCTGCTGGGCGTGATGTCGTTCTATGACGTCGCCCGCGCCGTGTTCGAGGCGCAAAGTTTCGAAAACAAGATGCTCAAGGCCTACATTCGCGATTGGCCAATCGAAGGCGACGAATAGTCAGCAGGCGCCGCGTGCGCTCCGCCTCCGCCTCCATCTTCATCTTCGTCTCCATCTTCACCTCCACCGCTGCACCTGATCGAAGGATTTTCTGATGCATATCGCAATCATCGGCGCTGGCCTGGCCGGACTTACCTGCGCGCGCCAGTTGCAGGCGCAAGGCAACTCGGTCGTCATCTACGAAAAAAGCCGCGCCGTCAGCGGCCGTATGAGTACTCGGCAAAACGAGCTGGGCGGATTCGATCACGGCGCGCAATATTTCACGGTGACATCGCCGGCATTCAAGAAAGCTGTCGGACAGTGGCAAAAAAACGGCTGGGTCGCGCCCTGGACACCGCGCCTGGTGGTGCTTGACCACGGTGCCACCAGCGCGCCGTCGGCAGCGGCCAGGCGCAAGCAGCGCTGGGTGGCGCAGCCCGGCATGCGCGCGCTCGGGGTGCAGCTGGCGCAGGGGTTGGACATCCGCAGCGAGCAGCGCGTCAAGCGGCTCGAACGCGCTGATGGCAAGTGGCTGCTGGCGCTGGAATCGAGCACAGTGCCGATCGACGCCACCGCCGGACCGTTCGATGCCGTGATCATCGCGATACCGGCCGACCAGGCCGAGGTGCTGTTGCAGGACGTACCGAAAATGGCCGCCCAGGCGGCGGCGGCGCGCCTGGCGCCATGCTGGACCCTGATGCTCGGCTTCGACCAGCCGCTCGGGCTGCAATACGACGGCGCCTGGGTCAATAACTCGCGCCTGGGCTGGATCGCGCAGGATGCGTCCAAGCCGAACCGGCGTCCGGGCGAACACTGGATCGCCCAGGCCAGCATCGCCTGGAGTATCGAACACCTGGAAGACGATCCGGAGCGGGCGCGAGAAAAACTCTTGAAGGCGTTTCATGATGCGACCGACACCCACGTGCAGCCGGTGTTTGCGGCAGTGCATCGCTGGCGTTATTCGCAAGCCCTGCATCCGCTCGAGTCGGATTGCATGTGGGACAAGTCAATCAACCTGGGCGCTTGCGGCGACTGGTTTGCCGCCGGCCTCGCCGGCATGGGACGGATCGAAAATTCTTATTTGAGTGCGACGGCATTGGCAACGCGGGTAAGCTAGCGAGTCGACCACGATCCGCCCTGCACGGCGCCGCGCCAATGAACCCGACGTCACCTGCCACCGAAGCCAGCCAGACAGCAGCGGCACCGAAAACGTCCAGCCAGTTTGCCTTGCTGGGGCAGCGTCGCTTCGGGCCGTTCTTCTGGACTCAGTTCCTGGGTGCCTTCAACGACAACGTTTTCAAGACCGCGCTGCTGACGGTGCTGACCTACCAGGCCGCCGCCTGGAGCACCAGCGACCCGGCCATGCTCAACAACCTGATTCCGGGTTTGTTCATCCTGCCGTTCGTGCTGCTGTCGGCCACCGCCGGTCAACTCGCCGACAAGTTCGAAAAATCGCGCATGGCGCGCAGCGTCAAGCTGCTGGAAATCGCCATCATGGTGGTTGCCGGCGCCGGCTGGATGCTGCACAGCCTGCCGCTGCTGGTGCTGGCCATCGTCGGCATGGGGATTCACTCGACCCTGTTCGGACCGGTCAAGTATGCTTATCTTCCGCAGCAACTGGCGCCGGAAGAACTGGTGGGCGGCAACGGTATCATCGAGATGGGCACCTTCGTCGGCATCCTGCTGGGCGAAATTCTCGGCGCCGTGCTGGTGGTGCACGACCCGTGGGGCACCGAACTGATCGCCGGCGGCACGATCGCCGTGGCCGTGGTCGGCTGGCTGACCAGCCGCCGCATTCCACTCTCGCCTGCACCGGCGCCGGATCTGAAGATCAACTGGAATCCGTTCACGGAGACGGTGCGCAACCTGCGATTTTCAAGCCAGAACCGGGCGGTGTTTCTTTCGTTGCTCGGTAATTCCTGGTTCTGGTTTTACGGCGCCATCATGCTGGCGCAATTCCCGGTGTATGCAAAATCGACGCTGCACGGCGACCACAGCGTGTTCGTGCTGCTTCTCACCGTCTTTTCGCTCGGTATCGGTACCGGATCCCTTTTGTGCGAGCGGTTGTCCGGCCACCGGGTCGAAATCGGCCTGGTGCCGTTCGGCGCCATCGGGCTGTCGATCTTCGGCATCGATCTGTACCTGGCTAGCGTCGCGTACACCAATACCAATCCGGTCGACATGCTCGGTTTCCTGGCCCAGCATGGCAGTCTGCGGATCTTGTTCGACTGCATCGTGATCGGCATCTTCGGCGGCCTGTACGTGGTGCCGCTGTTCGCGGTGATTCAAACGCGTTGCGATCCGCAGCATATTTCGCGCACCATCGCCGGCATGAACATTCTGAACGCGCTGTTCATGGTCACGGCTGCGCTGCTGGGCCTGGCGCTGTTGAAAGCCGGGCTAACGATTCCGCAACTGTTCCTGACCACCGCTTTGCTCAATGCGCTGGTGGCCGGCTACATCTTTACGGTGGTGCCGGAATTTCTGTTGCGCTTCATTGCCTGGATCCTGATCCATACCGTCTACCGGGTGCGCCGCATCGATACCGACCGGATTCCACATGAAGGCGCAGCAGTCCTGGTGTGCAACCATGTCAGTTATCTGGATGCGGTGGTCATCATGGGCGCCAGTCCGCGGCCGATCCGCTTCGTGATGGATCACCGGATCTTCAAGATACCGGTGCTGTCGTGGATTTTCCGGACCGCCAAGGTGATTCCGATCGCGCCAGCCAAGGAAGACCCGGTCATCTTTGCGCGCGCCTTCGATGAAATCGCGCAGGTACTTGCGCAAGGCGAACTGGTCTGCATCTTCCCGGAAGGGCGCCTGACCAGCAACGGTGAAATGAGCGTCTTCAAGGCCGGCGTCCAGAAAATCATCGAACGTACGCCGGTGCCGGTGATTCCGATGGCCTTGCGCGGCCTGTGGGGCAGCATCTTCAGCCGCCAGGCCGGGAATCCCTTCGAGCGCACCTTCCGTCGCGGGCCGCGCTCGCAACTGGCGCTGCTGGTCGGGCTGCCGATGGCGCCCGCGGACGCTACGCCGGATGTCTTGCAGGCACAGGTGCAGGCCCTGCGCGGTCCGCACCGGTAGGGCACGCTTCCGGCAGGCTCGCAACCTACAGGCCGATCGGCAAGGGGATTTGCAGGGCAATCCACAGCGCAATCGTGTTTTGCTGATGTTTTGCAGCCACTTGCGCTGGTAGAATTGCGGCTTCGCCCTTCTGCAAAGTCGTTCCCATGTCCGGCAACACCTTCGGCACGTTGTTTACCGTCACCACCTTTGGCGAATCGCACGGCCCGGCAATCGGCTGCGTCATCGACGGTTGCCCGCCCGGACTGGCGCTGACGGAAGCCGACATCCAGCCGGAGCTCGACCGGCGCAAGCCGGGCACCTCGCGCCATGTCACCCAGCGCAAGGAATCCGACACGGTCGAGATCCTGTCCGGCACTTACGAAGGCAAGACCACCGGCACGCCGATCGCACTGCTGATCCGCAATGAAGATCAGCGCAGCAAGGATTACGGCAACATCCTCGATACCTTCCGCCCCGGTCATGCCGATTACACCTACTGGCAGAAGTACGGCATTCGCGATCCGCGCGGCGGCGGCCGGTCCTCGGCGCGCTTGACTGCGCCGGTGGTGGGCGCCGCGGCGATTGCAAAAAAATGGCTGCAGCAGCAGTACGGCACGGTATTTCGCGGTTGCATGAGCCAGCTCGGCGATATCGCGATTCCGTTCGAATCCTGGCAGCACGTCGGCGCCAATCCTTTTTTCGCCGCCAATGCCACAGTGATTGCTTCGCTCGAAGCCTACATGGACCAGTTGCGCAAGGATGGCGACTCGTGCGGCGCCCGCATCAATGTGGTCGCCGAAAACGTGCCGGTCGGTCTGGGCGAGCCGATCTACGACAAGCTCGATGCCGAGATCGCCTACGCAATGATGGGCATCAATGCCGTCAAGGGTGTCGAGATCGGCGCCGGCTTCAAGTCGATCGCGCAAAAGGGCAGCGAACACGGTGACGAACTGACGCCGCACGGATTCTTGACGAACAACGCCGGTGGCGTCCTCGGTGGTATTTCGACGGGACAGAACATCACGGTCTCGATCGCCATCAAGCCGACCTCGAGCATCCGCACGCCGCGCCAGTCGATCGACAAGAGCGGCACGCCGATCATGGTGGAGACCTTCGGCCGTCACGATCCGTGCGTCGGCATCCGCGCCACGCCGATCGCCGAAGCGATGCTGGCGCTGGTGCTGATGGACCACGCCTTGCGGCACCGGGCGCAGAATGCCGATGTGCGCGTGGGTGGTCCGACCATTCCTGCCCAGGGATGATCGAGGTATCGGGCGCTGGCGTTCCTCAGCGTTGCGATTCTTGCCACCTTGCTTGTCACGATTTCTGCCACGCCACGGGTCCCGTCGACTGTACCGACAATTGCCCCGACGCTTGCGCTCATACTGCTGCTTTTTTACGTTCGACTCCGCCCGTCGCCCTCTGCGCGTCCTTTCGCTTCACTCCACCTGACCTGAACTTTCGTGTCCCAAAAATCCTGGCCTGAACAAGCCTTCAATTTCGGCTTCTTCTTCTTCGCCTATTACGGTTTCATCGGTATTTTTTCGCCGTACGCCAGCCTGTTCTTTGCCGAACGCGGCATGACCGCGCCACAGATCGGCGTGCTGATGTCGATCATGCAGGTCATGCGGATCTTCGGGCCCAACCTGTGGGGCTGGGTCGCCGATCGCACCCGCCAGCGCGTGGCAGTGTTGCGCCTGACCGCCTGTGCGGCCACCGTCATGTTCATCGGCATGTTTTTCGGCCAGACCTTTGCCCAGTTCCTGATCGTGATGGTGGCCGTCAATGCCTTCACCAGTGCCCAGGGACCCTTGTCGGAAGCGCTGATGCTTTCTGCCATGCGCGGCGACCTGACGCATTACGGCCGCGTGCGATTGTGGGGTTCGGTCGGCTTTATCGTGGCGGTGACCGCCGGCGGTGAACTGCTCGACTGGAAGGGCATCGAATTGGTGCCCTGGCTGGCCTGGGGGATGCTGGGCATGGTGCTGTTGGCCAGCCTGCGGCTGCGTGAATCGGCCTCGACCGAGGTGGCGCATGCCATGCCGTCAGTGCTGGCGATCCTGCGGCGGCGCGAAGTGGTGGCGTTCTTCACCTCGAGCTTTTTGATGATCGCGGCGCACGCCTCGCTGTACGTGTTCTTTTCCCTGTACCTGGCGCAACTCGGCTACAGCAAGACCGTGATCGGCGTGATGTGGTCGCTCGGCGTGGTGGCGGAAATTGCATTCTTTTATTACCAGGCGCCGCTGTTTCGGCGCTACGGCGTGCGCATCCTACTGCTGGCAAGCCTGGCGTTGGCGGTGCTGCGCTTCGTGATCATCGGGGCCGGCGCGCAATCGCTGGCCTGGCTGCTACTGGCGCAGGTGTTGCATGCCGCCACCTTCGGCACCCATCATTCGGCGTGCGTGATGGCGATGCAGCGCTGGTTCGCCGGGCCCTTGCAAGCCAGCGGACAGGCGTTGTACATCAGTATTTCATACGGTCTGGGCGGCACCATCGGCGGCTTGTTGATGAGCGTTTGCTGGGATCGCTTCGGCGCTCGTTCGGTTTTCCTGGTGGCGGCATTGTTTGCGCTCCTGGGCTTGATGGCAGCGGTGTTGTCATTCCGCTGGCAAGACCGGCGCTCCAGCCGGATTTGACGTTGTTTGCCCGGGCTTACGCGGTTTTGCAACGCACAAATATGGCATAATCGAACACTATTTTCATGGAATCGTGCAGCATTGCACGACTTGGCAACATGGCACAGACTCTGTACGACAAGCTTTGGGATTCGCACGTGGTGCATGCCGAGGACGACGG
>JAYUWF010000266.1:0-12899 GCA_043753685.1 Herminiimonas sp. | reverse complement strand
GCTATCCGGGATTCCATGCCATCATCATTCACGGCTGGGCCGCCTGGTTCTGGCGGCATGACCTGAAGTGGCTGGGACGCTTCACGTCGCAGTTCGCGCGCTTCTTGACCGGGGTTGAAATCCATCCTGGCGCCACCATCGGCCGCCGCGTTTTTATCGATCACGGTTTCGGCGTGGTGATCGGGGAGACCGCCGTGATCGGCGACGACTGCACCATTTACCAGGGCGTCACGCTCGGTGGCACCTCGTTGGCCAAGGGCGCCAAGCGCCATCCCACGCTCGGGCGCGGCGTCATCATCGGCGCCGGCGCCCAGGTGCTGGGCGGGTTTACGGTGGGTGAGGGCGCAAAGGTGGGTTCCAACGCTGTCGTGACCAAGGAGGTGCCGCCCGGCGCCACCGCAGTCGGCAATCCGGCCCGTATCATCCTCAAGGAACACGGCGACCCACGGCAGGAAGCCGCGGCCCGCATGTTCGCCGCTTACGGGGTGACACCGAATGGCGACGACCCCTTGTCGAAAGCGCTGCACGGTCTGATCGACAACGCTGCTGCACAGGAGCACCAGATCGCACGCATCCTGGCGTCCCTGAAATGCGCCGGAATCGATTGCGACAGCATGCGCGACGGCCAGCGCTTCGATCCGGCGGAGATGAACAAGCTGGTCGAATGACGGGTCGTGCAAGGCAATTGACGCTCGAATCCGCAGTTGAGCCGAGCCGGTAGCGCCGCCGCCCTACAACGACAGAACGCTTATCCGGCCTGCCGCATCGACCGCAATTCCGCCACCGCGCATCGGCAAGGTTGCGCCATCCCAGTCAGGCAATACGTGGCGAACGAATTCGACCCCATCGCGAAGCTGCCGATGTACCGCAGGCCGATGGGTATGACCGTGAATCATCATCGTGGTCCCGGTCCGCGCAAATAGTTCTGCAATTGCGGCTTCGTTGACATCCATGATTGCGGCCGCCTTGTCCTGCTGCGCAGCGCGGCTGCCGGCACGCATCTGCGCGATCGCCGCCAACCGCTGCGCGAGCGGTTGTGCCAGGAACGCCTGCTGCCATGCCGGATCGCGTACCTGGGTGCGAAAGCGCTGGTAATCGACATCGTCGGTGCATTCGGCGTCGCCATGCGCCAGGACGATTGGCTGACCACCGATAAAGACCACCGTCGGGTCAAGCAACCGGCGCGCACCGGTCGCCAGCGCGAAGGATTCGGCCATCAGAAAATCCCGGTTGCCGGCCATCCAGAACAGTTCGATGCCGGCGTCGCTCAGGGCGCGTAGTTCCGACACGACCCGGGCATTGAAAGGTGAGTCCAGATCGTCGTCGCCGGCCCAGTATTCGAACAGGTCGCCCAGCAAGTAGACCTGCCTCGCCTGCCGTGCATGCTGCTCGAGAAAATCGAAGAAAGCCCGGGTAGTGCGCGGCGTGTCTGCCTGCAGATGAATGTCGGAGACGAACAGGGCGAGCCGTTCTGCCGTCTCCGCGCGCGGCGGCTTTTCAGGCATCGCCGCAGTCATGGCGGTCTAGACCAATTCCGCTTTTTCGATCACGACATTATCGACAGGTACATCGGCGAACATGCCGGTGCGGGTCGTCTTGACCGCCTTGATCTTGTCGACCACATCGCTGCCTTCGACCACTTTGCCGAAGACGCAGTAACCGAAACCGTCCTGACCCGGATAATCCAGGAAGCTGTTGTCCTTGATGTTGATGAAGAATTGCGCCGACGCCGAATGCGGGTCGGCGGTACGCGCCATGGCCACTGTGTAGGCAGTGTTCTTCAGGCCGTTCTTGGCCTCGTTCTCGACCGTGGCGGCAGTCGGCTTCTGCTTCATGCCCGGCTCGAAGCCGCCGCCCTGGACCATGAAGCCATCGATCACGCGATGAAAGATGGTGCCGTCATAGTGACCGGCGCGGACATAGTTCAGAAAATTTTCCACCGTCTTCGGTGCTTTTTCGGCATCCAGTTCCAGCTTGATGGCGCCGTGATTGGTAGTGAGCAGTACAGCCATGAGAATCCTCGATTGTCGTTAGTAAATGAAGTGGTGCCGTTCGCTGTGCGGCACTGTATTTGATGCGGTGTGTAGGGCCTTGCATGTTGGCGTGTTCGTATGCGTGCCTGTCAGCGTGCTTGTAAGAGCGTCTGTCAGGCCGATATATCCCTCAATCGGCCTGCACCCCTGCTCAGGGCAGCACGCGTGCCGATGTGATGACGATCGGCTTGAGCGGTACATTCTGATGGCCCGATTTGTCGCCGGTGGCGACGGCCTTGATCTTGTCGACCACGTCCTTGCCCTGCACGACCTTGCCGAAGACCGCATACCCGGCGCCGTCAGGTTGGGGAAAATCGAGCATGCCGTTGTCGGCCACGTTGATGAAAAACTGGGCAGTGGCGGAATCAGGATCCTGTGTGCGCGCCATGGCCACCGTGTACGCCTGATTTTTCAAGCCGTTCGACCCTTCGTTGGAAATCGGCGCGCGCGTCGGCTTTTCCATCATGTTCTGGTCCATGCACCGCCCTGGATCATGAAGCCGTTCATCACCCGGTGAAAGACCGTGCCGTTGTACTGGCCGCTTTTCACGTATTCCAGAAAGTTGGAAACCGACTTCGGCGCTTTCACGGCGTTTAGTTCCAGGACGATTTCACCGGCGCTGGTCTTGAGTGCCACACGGGGCTGCGCGGTCTGCTGCGCCAGGCTCAAGCCGGGCACGAGAAAAACGAGCGCCAGAGCGCAGAAAGTGGAAGTGGCATTGCGGCGTGATACGACCATGATGGTTCCTGAAGTGAGGATGCGTGGACAGCGTCGTGGCCGACGCTGCAACCCGGCGGCGCTAGCGAGTTGCTGCGCCGTCCGGCAAACTATTCGTCGCCGAGGATGACGTTCCCCGATGCCCGATCGCCGGTATTTTTTACCGTTCCGGCACGATCAATTGCCGATTTTTTCGGTGCTATACTGCCAGCCGACGCGGCATTTTAGCAAACTATGATGGTGCCGGGGCGGCAGCAGGCTTGCCGTCGAGATGCATTTCCATCTCCTTCAAGCAAGCTTGACGAACGAGTGCCCGCGTCGATATGACCAGTCAGCCCAGACCGATAAAAAATCCATGAATCCCCTGAAAATCTACAACACGCTGGCGCGTGAGAAGCAACTTTTTACGCCGATCCAGCCGGGGCAAGTACGTCTGTACGTGTGCGGCATGACTGTCTACGATTACTGCCACATCGGCCACGCCCGCATGATGATGGCCTTCGATGTGGTGTACCGCTGGCTGCGGGCGATCGGCTACGACGTCACCTATGTTCGCAACATTACCGACATCGAAGACAAGATCATCAAGCGCGCCGTCGAAAACAAGGAATCGATCGGTGAACTGACCACGCGTTTCATCGACTACATGCACCAGGACATGGGCGCGCTGGGCATTCTTCCGGCGACGCACGAGCCGCGCGCCACCGATTTCGTACCGCAGATGCTGGGCATGATCGATACGTTGGAGAAAAAAGGACTGGCCTACCGATCGGTCGATGGCGACGTCAACTTTGCCGTGCGTAATTTTCCGGGGTATGGCCGGCTGTCCGGCAGATCGGTCGACGATCTGCGCGCCGGCGAGCGCGTCGACGTCAACGCCGGCAAGCGCGATCCGCTCGACTTCGTTCTCTGGAAAGCCTCCAAGCCAGGCGAGCCGGCGGAAGCCAAATGGGACTCGCGCTGGGGCAGCGGCCGGCCCGGCTGGCACATCGAGTGCTCGGCCATGTCGTGCGCCCTGCTGGGAGAACGATTCGACATCCACGGCGGCGGCGCCGACCTGCAATTTCCGCATCACGAAAATGAAATCGCCCAGTCCGAAGGTGCATTGGGTCATCCCTTCGTCAACTACTGGATCCACAACGGCTTCTTGCGGGTCGACAATGAAAAAATGTCCAAGTCGCTGGGCAATTTTTTCACCATCCGCGACGTCCTCAAACGCTACGATCCTGAAGTCCTGCGCTTCTTCATTCTGCGCTCGCATTACCGCAGTCCGCTCAATTATTCGGATGTCCATCTCGACGATGCGCGGCAGGCGCTGACGCGGCTCTACACTTCCGTCAAGGATGTCGCCGCGGACGATGGCGCGCTGGATTGGCAGGAGGCGCATGCGGCGCGCTTTGCCGATGCGATGAACGACGATTTCAATACGCCGTTGGCCGTGGCCGTGCTGTTCGAGCTGGCCGCCGAGATCAACCGTGGCAAGTCGCCGGTCCTGGCGCGTCAGTTGCGCCGGCTCGCTGCCATCATCGGACTGCTGGAACGCGCGCCGCAGCAATTCCTGCAGGGCGGTCCGGCCATGCGCGGCGACGAACCCGAGCACGACCTGGCTGACCTCGCGGCGACCCGCATCGCGGCGCGGACAGCGGCAAAGCTGGCGCGCAATTTCGTCGAAGCCGACCGGATCCGGGCAGAACTGCTTGATCTGGGCATCGTGTTGGAAGACAAACCGGGAGGCGTCACGGAATGGCGAAGAGCGTGATCGGCATGGCCAAGATCGCCACTGCCGCGCTACGGCACAGTGTTCCGGCTTACTGGGACGACGCCAAGGCGGAGCTGATGCGGCGCGACCGGATCCTGCGCAAGCTGATACCGCAGTTCGGCGACTTGCAGCTGGTCGGGCGCGGGGAGCCGTTCACGACGCTGGCGCGCTCGATCGTCGGCCAGCAGATCTCGGTGCGCGCCGCGGAAAGCGTCTGGCAGCGCCTGTTGCTGATCTGCCCGAAGTGCACCCCGGCGCAGGTCCTGAAGGCGGGCGACACCCTGGCCACCTGCGGCCTGTCCAAGCGCAAGGCGGAATATATCCTCGATCTGGCCGAACATTTCAAGGCGCGCCGCGTACATGCCGACAAGTGGATTACCATGGACGATGAAGACGTGATCGCCGAACTGGTGCAGATTCGCGGTATCGGCCGCTGGACGGCTGAAATGTTCTTGATCTTTAACCTGTTGCGGCCGAACATACTGCCACTCGACGATGTCGGCCTGCTCAAGGGCATCAGCGTCAACTATTTTTCCGGCGAGCCGGTCTCGCGCAGCGATGCGCGCGAGGTGGCCGCCAATTGGGAGCCGTTTCGCACCGTCGCAACGTGGTATTTGTGGCGCAGCCTGGATCCGGTACCGGTAGAATACTGACGTGCCGAGGGCGGATCGATTTTTCAGTCCAGGCAACCCGGTTCGGTCACCCTGACGAAGCCAGCGTGACCACGCAATCCTAGTCAAACAAAAGAGAACCCGGTGGCGCAAGCGCAGGTGATGCGGCATCGGTTCGAAGGCGTACACGCAGTACCACACGTAGTACAAGGAACACGATGAGCACGATTTCCAAGACCACATTCCTCGGCTTCGAACAACCCATCGCGGAACTCGAATCGAAGATCGATGAACTGCGCTTCGTGCAGGACGATTCGGCGGTCGACATTTCCGAAGAAATCGACCGCCTCTCGAAAAAAAGCCAGCAGCTGACGAAAGACATCTACGCCAAGCTCACTCCATGGCAAGTCTCGCAGATCGCGCGCCATCCGCAGCGGCCCTACACGCTCGACTACATCGGTGAAATCTTTACCGACTTTCATGAATTGCATGGGGATCGCAGCTATGCCGACGATCTGTCGATCGTCGGCGGCCTGGCGCGCTTCAATGGTCAGGCCTGCATGGTGCTCGGTCATCAGAAGGGGCGCGATACCAAGGAGCGCGGCTTGCGCAATTTCGGCATGCCAAAACCGGAAGGCTACCGCAAGGCGATGCGCCTGATGAAGCTGGCCGAGAAATTTAACCTGCCGGTATTTACGTTCGTCGATACGCCAGGCGCTTTTCCCGGCATCGATGCCGAGGAGCGCGGCCAGTCGGAAGCCATCGGACACAATCTGTACGTCATGGCCGAACTCAAGGTGCCGCTGATCGCCACCATCATCGGCGAGGGTGGCTCGGGCGGCGCACTGGCCATTGCGGTGGGCGACGCGGTGCTGATGCTGCAGTACGCAACGTATTCCGTGATTTCGCCGGAAGGCTGCGCGTCGATCCTGTGGAAAACCTCGGAGCGCGCCTCCGACGCCGCCGAAGCGCTCGGCCTGACCGCGCACCGGTTAAAGGCCATGAACCTGATCGACAAGATCGTGACCGAGCCGCTCGGCGGCGCCCATCGCGATCCGAAGCAGATGGCGTCGCTGTTGAAACGCGCTTTGGCGGATACGCTGCGCCAGTTTGTCGGCGTCAAGACCAAGGACTTGCTGGCGGCGCGGCACGAGAAGCTGATGAGCTTCGGCAAGTTCAAGGAAATCACGACACCGGAATGACCTGTGACGACTGACAACCTGCAGTCGACGTTCGACTGCATCGAACGCGCGCTGGGAGCAATCGCAGCGCGCGTTTTGCATTCGCCGGCCGCAGCGGTGTCGACTGAAGTTGACCCGCGATCGTTGCGGGCAGTCGCGGTCGCCTACAGTGGCGGCCTCGATTCGTCGGTGTTGCTGCATCGGGTGCAGGCCGCGGGCGCAGCGCATGGCTGGAAAGTGCATGCGTTTCACGTACATCACGGCCTGTCGCCGCAAGCCGATGCCTGGCTCGCGCATTGTGCCGCGCAGGCATCTGCGCTGGGAGTGCGATTCGACAGCCGGCGCATCGAGGTCGACGCTGGCGCCGGCGGCATCGAGGGCGCTGCGCGGCTCGGACGCTACGCTGCCCTGGGTGCGATGTGCCGCGCGCACGACGTGCCATTGCTGTTGACGGCCCATCATCAGGACGATCAGGCGGAAACCGTCTTGCTGCAGCTGCTTCGCGGATCCGGCGTGGCGGGTTTGTCCGGCATGGATCAGGTGAACCAGGCGCCGGCGCTGCTGGGCGACCCGGACCTGTTCATGGGCCGACCGTTGCTGTCGCTCTCGCGTGCGGAACTGGAAGAAATCGCTGCCGCGCACGCCATCGTTCACGTCGAGGATGCATCGAACGCCGATCCGCGCTATGCCCGCAATGCCCTGCGACACCAGGTCATGCCGCTTCTGGCGGCGCAGTTTCCCGGCTTCGTGCAACGCTTCGCGCGCAGTGCCCGTCACGCGCAGTCGGCCCAGCGCCTGCTGGTCGAACTGGCCACGCAAGACCTGGCCGCCTGTATTGGCATCGAAGGCGGCGGCGACTCGCTCGACCTGGACGTGCTGCAGTCCTTGAGCAGCGAACGGATCGACAACCTCCTGCGCTACTGGTTCGGTCTGCGCGGCGTACGGATGCCGTCGACCGCCTGGCTGCAGGAAATGCGTTCCCAGTTGCAGAATGCGAAGCCGGATGCCCAGCTCCTGGTGCGACATGCCGATTGCGATATCCACCGCCATCGCAACCGGGTCGTGATGACCACACGCCGCGATGGGTCAGGCGAGGCGGCGCAGGCAGTGTCGTTCGCCTGGACGGGCGATGCGGAGATGGCGTTTCCGGCGTTTGGCGGCACGTTGCACTTCGAGCCAGCCGAGATCGGCGTCGATGCGCACTGGTTGCAACAGCAACACCTCACGCTGCAATGGCGCAGCGGCGGCTGGCAATTGAAACTGGCGCCGAACCGTCCGACCCGCAGCCTGAAATACCACTACCAGGCGGCCGACATACCGGCCTGGGAGCGCTCCCGGTTGCCGCTGGTGACGGTGGGCCCGAGCCGAGCCACGGCACCGGTCAAGCGCCCAGGCGTGGAGCCGGCCACGCGTTTGCTGTACGCCGCGGGTCTGGGCATGGATTGCCACCACTTCGCTACCGGCTCCGGCCAGCCCATCGCACTGCGTTGGCAAGATGATCTGCGCTAGGACGTGTTCGGTCGCTTCAGTAATGTCCGTTCGACTGCCGGCATGCCAACGGCCGAGCATTGCGCCAACAAAGGCGCAGCGCGTGTCCCGAGGCAGCCGGCCTTGTCATTTCGCGTTGTGCCCTGTAAAGTCGAGGGTTGGTTTTTGCTTCGCATTCAAATTTCAAACCGGTACTTTTATGGCATTAATCGTTCACAAGTACGGCGGCACCTCGATGGGGTCCACCGAACGCATCAAGAATGTCGCCAGGCGGGTCGCCAAGTGGCACGACGCGGGCTACCAGATCATCGTGGTGCCATCGGCCATGTCGGGCGAGACCAATCGCCTGATCGGGCTGGCGCGCGAGATCATGCCGCAACCCGATCCGCGCGAACTCGACATGCTGGCCTCCACCGGTGAACAGGTATCGGTCGCCTTGCTGGCGATGGCGCTGCATGCGATCGGCAAGGATGCCGTCTCGTACGCCGGCTGGCAGGTCGCCATCCGCACCGATTCGGCCTTCACCAAGGCTCGCATCCAGTCGATCGACGAAGCCAAGGTCACGCGTGACCTGAACGCCGGCAAGATCGTCATCATCACCGGCTTCCAGGGTGTCGATGGCGACGGCAACATCGCGACCCTCGGGCGCGGCGGCTCGGATACTTCGGCAGTGGCCGTGGCCGTGGCCATGAAGGCCAAGGAATGCCTGATCTATACCGATGTCGACGGCGTCTACACCACCGATCCGCGGGTGGTGTCCGAGGCGCGGCGCCTGAACACCGTCACTTTCGAGGAAATGCTGGAAATGGCATCGCTCGGATCGAAGGTACTGCAGATTCGCTCGGTGGAATTTGCCGGCAATTACAAGATGCCGACCCGGGTATTGTCATCCCTGACCGACCCGATGATCGCGCTGGAAGAAGAAGCCGTTTCCGGCACCCTGATTTCGTTTGAGGAAGATACCAACATGGAGCAAGCCGCTATCACCGGCATCGCGTTCAACCGTGATGAAGCCAAGATCACCGTCCTGGGCGTGCCGGACCGGCCGGGCATCGCATACCAGATCCTGGGACCGATCGCCGATGCCAACATCGAAGTCGACATGATCATCCAGAACCAGTCCGTCGACGGCAAGACCGACTTCACGTTCACGGTGCCACGCGGTGAATATCACAAGTCGATGGAAGTGCTGACCGGCAGCGTCAAGGCGCATATCGGCGCGGCCAGCATCGCCGGCGACGCCAAGGTATCGAAGGTATCGGTGGTTGGCGTCGGCATGCGCAGCCACGTCGGCATCGCCTCCCAGATGTTTCGCACACTGTCGGAAGAGGGCATCAATATCCTGATGATCTCTACGTCGGAAATCAAGATTTCGGTCTTGATCGATGAAAAATACATGGAACTCGCCGTGCGCGCTTTGCATAAGGCATTCGATCTGGAAAATGCCGCCTGATCGAAGCGTATTTGCCGACCAGCCTGCATAGTTTTATTGACCAAGCCGGTCCGAAAAGATATGATGCGGTTCGCTGACGGTTTCGTCGGCGCGACGGAATTTCGGTTCCGTTGATCGTGTGGAGACGTGGCCGAGTGGTCGAAGGCACTCCCCTGCTAAGGGAGCATACGGGCTTAAACCTGTATCAAGGGTTCGACTCCCTTCGTCTCCGCCAGTATTCGAAATAAAAAGTCCGCATAAATAAAAAAGCCCTTGAGTCCCAAGGGCTTTTTTATTGCGTGCCCGGCATTATGGCGCGATCTGCGCTATTGGGGGACCAGCGAAGTCGACGGAGCCTGCTTCGGCGGCATCGCGTCACAGACCCTTCGCAGCGCTTGCGCCACCCGGTCGATTTCAGTGATCAGCTCGACACCCGGTAAAACGCCGCCTAACCTGACGACACCGGCGCCGCCGCCCCAGATGACGGTGGCAGGGGGAAGTTTGGCCCTGAGCTGTTTCAAAAATGAAGTAATGCTTTTGAGCGGGAAACTGTGACTGAACGACAGTGCCACGATATCGATCTGATATTGCGCCGCCGCCAACACGATTTCATCTGCACCCAGTTCGGCGCCCAGGGGAACACAATCGGCACCGTCGAGGTGGAGAAGTGTCTCGACCAGCAGCAAGCCGAGCGTGTGGGTCTCGCCCGGAGGTGTCGCCAGGAGCACGCGAGGTCCGGTCTTGGGCACCGTGATCGCGGCAATTTCATGCCGCAGGATGCTCTTGATGCGCTCGGTATAGAGATGCTCGTTGCGCACGCCGATACGGCCATCCGCCCAGGCTTGGCCGACCAGCGTGTTTATCGACGGCACCATCTGCAGAATGAAATTTCGAAGCCCGAGGTCGGTGAGTCGACCGTTCAAGAATGCCTCGATTTCCTGCGGATCGCCCGCTTGTAACGCCGTGATCAAGTGGGCGGTGTCGGCTAGTCTCAGGACCGATTGTGGTACGGATGAAATCGAAACACATGCTGCTTGCAACTGCTCGAGTGTCAAGGGCACCACGGCGTGTGCCCGCAGGCCACCATCGAGCAGGGTCTTGATCATTCGCAGGCGCTGGAGCTGCTCCTGGCTAAATTTGCGGTGGCCCACGGCGTCTCGTTCAGGCACGGGAAAACCGTACCGCGTTTCCCACTTGCGCAGTACTTCCTTTGTCAGACCGGTCAGCGCCGAAACGGCTGCTATCGAGAAAGTTGCATTACCCAATTCAGGTGTGGTCGCAGCAAAAAAACGTACGCTACAGTTGGTCAGAGTTCGACGAACATCCCTTTTGTATTTGCTTTCATCGTAGGCGTGAACTACAGCAGGTAACCATGTTTTGTGCCCGGCAACCTGTGCACACCGACCTTGTCCATTTTTGATGACGGCATGGAAAGCTTTACGGACCACATCGATGACAGCAACATCGATTATCTGTGGACGGTCTGCGATTCCACCGAACGCTTGTTATTGTTGCTAATTGAAGTGGCGCGCTCTGGTGCAATGATCAGGAAAGAGCAATGCGTTCTGCCGCCGCGCGGAGCGGTTTGGCGCCTTCACGCCGATTCTTGGTAGCCAGCATTTCGATGAAGTCGCGGGCCAGTTCACGTTCCCTGAGCGGCAATGAAAGATAAAGGCGGATCAGGCCGGCTTGCGGCGACCCATCTCCGGCGCCTGGTCCGGCAATCGGCGCCGTCTGTCCGGTGCTGCCGAAACGCAGCCACTCCACCGAAACATTGAGCCAGTTCGCCAACGCCCGCAGTTTGTCCTGGGTCGGAATGGCATCGCCCACCAGCCACTTGCGCGCGGCATGCACGGTGACCGGCTTGCCGACAAAATGGAAATTGAATTCGCGTGCCAGTGAGGTCGGACTTGCGCTGAGTGACCTGCTCGACGAAAGGGTGTCAATGAGCCGCTGACTGAAATTCATCCGCTCGGGTGAAACGTTGACGGGCGGTTTCATAAGTTTGTGAAAGAGAGTGAATGTTACTCAAAAGAATACTATAAATCGTTAAATGTTAGTTTTTTAATTCTTCAGACAAGGAAAATTTCAAAGTTTTAATGGCTTTTCAGCCAGCGATTATCAGCTAGAGCTTATCAGCCAGCGCCTACCAGCCAGCTGAGCCGGCATCGCCCTTGAACGGCCCGACCAGTTCGTTTGTGATCCAGCCGCCGTAGAAACCGCCTGCCTGCGGACGCACCCGCTCTTCTGCCAGGAAGCAGGCAACGCGTGCCGGATAAAAAGCCAGGTGGCCGGCAATTTCGGCAAATGACCCATTCGGCGCGTCGTAGCTCCAGCCAATCGCACCGCCGTCCGGATCGTATTGCAAGGCCCAGTAACGTGCCAGCCCCTTCCATTCACAAAACGATTGGCCGGCCGCAGGTACCAGCAATGACCAGTCAACTGCAGCCGGCGGCAGATAAAACGTCGGAGGGCTGGCCGTTTCCAGAATCCGCAGGGCATTCTCCGATTCGGCGATGATGCGCTCGCCATCGCGCACCACGACCCGGCGCCGGTCCGCCACGATCGCCGGCGGTCGCGGATAATCCCATACCGATTCCTGGCCGGCCAGCGGCTTCACGGCGAACGGTGGCCGGTCGGTTCCATCGAATTTCCACATCGACTGTGCTGTCAAAACGGGTACCCATCAGTTGTGTTAAAACATGCAGCAATAAAAGACTGCAATCTGGTCGGTGCGGCCCGACCGAAGCGCCCCTAACGACACCGGAGACATTCATGGCAATCGAACAGATCGGCAAATACGAAATCGACTACGAGGCAGAAGCCTTGCCCGAAGCGGCAGGTTGGGCGGCGTTCGTTGCAGTGTACGGTGAGTCCGACAATCCTGCGCACCGCAAGGAGATCGTGGCACGCAAGCGGGTCGCCGTCGAAACGGTTTTCAGCACCGAGGCTGCGGCGCTGGACGAGGCGCATCGTCAGGCGCTGGCAATGCTAGAGTAAATCCGTGTGGCACCGACGTCGGCTGCGGCCGGCGCCGCAACCTCAGAGGTCCTTGTGATGGCGTTTGACACCGCGCATCTTGAGGACGTCGCCCCAGTCGCTGATGTGATAGATCTCGCCCACCTTGTGCAGGTTGACACCGAATTCTTCACGCAGTCGCACCACTGCCGCATCGATCGATTCACGCGGATGACCGCTCAGATCGGCCAGTGCGGCCTGGGTAGGGCGTTCCAGCAAGTCGATCGCCGCCAGCAGGACAAACAGTTTGCGCACGTCCTCGTCGGGATATTGCGGCACGCCGAATTGATTACGCAAAAGACCCATTTGGCTGTCCATTCCACAGATTCAAAATGCACCGGCAGTCCCGGAAATCCCAATGATCCAGCCGACCCGGTTCGAGCATTTTATCGAGAAGCTCGAGCGAATCCAACGCAATTTGCGGATTTCTGGCGCAACGATGACGGCACATCGAAGTGGCATTCGTCAATCGGCATGCGTCGATCTCGCCGCGTCGTTGACGGGTGCAAAAAAGCCGCGAAAAATGTAAAAATTGCAGAGTTGTCGCATCACGATGTCATGTTGGCGCGCACGCGGGCCAACGGTCTGCGGATAACGCGCGTGGGCAGCCGATGTCCCGAAAATCGGGCATGGTTTTCGCAGCAGCGGTACCGAAAGCGC
>JAYUWF010000265.1:0-12900 GCA_043753685.1 Herminiimonas sp. | reverse complement strand
TGGTACGGTTGAACCGGGGCGTGCGCACGGTGCTGCCATTCGCGCTGCGGCGCTGGCGCAAGGCATTGCTGAAACCGGAACAGCGGGCCGGCACCTGGGCGCAGATGCGCGCCTTCCGCCAGGCCTTGCGCGCGACCCGCTACGACCTGGTATTCGACACCCAGGGGCTGTTCAAGACCGCGCTGGTCATGCGCATGGCGCGTCTGGCGCCGGGCGGTCGCCGCATCGGCCTGGCGAATGCCACCGAGGGTTCCGGTTACGAAGCGATTTCACGGATCTTTCACACGACCAGCGTACCGGTCGGCTTGCGCACCCATGCGGTATTGCGGGCGCGCAGTGTTGCCGCCGCCGCGCTCGGCTATGTTGTCGACGGGCCGGCCGATTTCGGACTGCAGGAACCGGCCCTGGAAGCAGGCTCTGGCGCCACGCCGGACTGGTTGCCGAGCCAGCCCTACGCAGTGTTTTTTCATGGTACGGCGCGCGCTGCAAAGCAGTGGGCCAGCGCGAACTGGATCGAAATCGGACGCTTGCTGGCCGCGCGCGGATTGCCGTTGCTGCTGCCCTGGGGGTCGGCCGAGGAACGGCTGGCGGCGCAGCGGCTGGCGCAGCAGATACCCGCTGCCATCGTGCTGCCGCATCTGCCGATGATGGAGGCCGTGCTGCTGGCGCAACGCGCTGCGCTGGTGATCGGTCTGGACAGCGGGCTGACCCATATCGCCGCGGCTTACGGAAGGCCGACGGTGGAGCTGTATTGCGATTCGCCGCGCTGGAAAACCGAGGGCAACTGGTCGCCAGCGATCATCAACCTGGGCGACACCGGCACGCCGCCGACGGTCGGCGAAGTCGCTGCCGCCATCGATCGGCTGCTCGGGTTGCACGACACGCTGCCGCGCACGGCATAATCAGGCTTTGAAGCACGCGATTGAAGCATGCTTTGAAGTTCGCTTTGAAGTTCGCTTCGAAGTTCGCTTCGAAGTTCGCTTTTAACCACAGCCTGGCGCACTCATCGGGTACCCTCTGAAGCCCGATTCGGGGCAAGCCTTGAAGCAGACATACTTCCGATGTCAAACACTACCGACTGCGGATTTGAATGCGCGCACGGCCCGCGATACTGGCCAGCGCTGCGCGCCGCATCAGGAGCAATCACCATGAACATTTCAGCAGATCCGTTTTCCCAACCGCCGTCGGCGGTGCTGCCGCCTGCCAGGCGGCTCTCCGAAGCGCCCGCCGCAGCGTACGATCCGGTCGTGACGCTCGGGCAGAGCAGTTGGACCGGCGATCCGCTGCAGGCCGAGTCGATCGCTGCCCTGGAAGCCGGACAGGTACTGTTTTTTCCCCAGTTGCCTTTCATCCTGGCGCCCGCCGAATACCAGCTAATGACGCCCGAGGTGCGCGACCCGAAGGTGCGCAACATCAGTCTCGGTAATGACCGCAAATTGAAGGGTGCGCTTGGCGACGCCGCCACGCTGGCCGCGCTCGAATCGATGATCGCGCGGTTTCGCCAGCAGGCCTGCGCCTTGGTAGACCAGTTGCTGCCGCAATACCAGCCGGTGCTGCGTGCGGCGCCCACCAGCTACCGGCCGGCCAAGGTCGAGACCCGTTCGCAATCCTGGCGCGCAGACGACCGCCGCCTGCATGTGGATGCCTTCCCGTCGCGGCCGAACTATGGCGAACGCATCCTGCGCGTCTTTTCCAACATCAATCCGGAGGGCGTGCCGCGGGTCTGGCGCATCGGCGAGCCGTTCGAAGCCGTGGCACGCCACTTCCTGCCGGGCAGCAAAGCCTATTCCACCTGGCAGGCGAAGGTGCTGCAGGCGACCCGCGTGACCAAGAGCTTCCGCAGCGAATACGATCACCTGATGCTGCAGCTGCATGACGGCATGAAGCGCGACCTCGACTATCAGCAGGATGCGCGGCAAGTGACGATGGCGTTTCCCTCGGGCTCGACCTGGATCTGCTTTTCGGATCAGGCCTCGCACGCAGTGATGTCGGGCCAGTACATGCTGGAGCAGACACTGCATCTGAAACCGCAGGACCAGTACGATCCCGAGGCCAGCCCGCTGGCGATCCTGTCGCGCCTGACCGGCCGTACGCTCGCCTGATGCCGGTGGTGCGGTCATCGTTGTATTCGCTGTCGTATTCGCTGCTGTGGTGGCTGGCCCTGCCGCTGGTGCTGGCGCGCTTGTGGTGGCGGGGTCGGCGCGAGCCCGGCTACCGACAGCACTGGGGCGAGCGCCTTGGGCGGTATCGGCCATCGGGCACCCTCGATCCGGCCACGCCGACATTGTGGGTCCATGCCGTCTCGGTCGGCGAGACGCGCGCCGCGCAGCCGCTGATCGATGCCCTCTTGAATGCGCATCCCGCGCATCGGATCGTCCTCACGCACATGACGCCCACCGGGCGCGCCATCGGCGCGGCGCTGTTCGCACGGCATGGCGCGCGGCTGGTGCAATCTTATCTGCCGTATGATCTCGGACCGCTGCTGCGCGGTTTCCTGAATGCCTATCGACCACAGGCCTGCATCCTGATTGAGACCGAAGTCTGGCCCAACCTGGTGGCGCGATGCCGGGACCGAAACGTTCCAGTGATGCTGGTCAATGCCCGCCTGTCGGCCCGCTCCCTGGCGCGCGGTCTGCGCCTGCAGGGTTTGCTCGGCGCGGCGGCGCGCGGCCTTGCGGCGACGGCTGCGCAGACGCCCGCCGATGCAGCGCGCCTGCGGCAGATGGGCGCGGACCCGGTGACGGTTACCGGCAGCATCAAGTTCGATGTCCTGCCGCCACCGGACCAGCTGGCGCAGGGGCAGCTCTGGCGCGCCCGGTTCGGCAACCGGTCGGTACTGCTGTGCGCCAGCACCCGGGACGGCGAAGAAGAAATGATCCTGGCGGCGCTCGCGGCAGTGCCGGTCGATGCTCTGCTGCTCATCGTGCCGCGCCATCCGCAACGCTTCGATGCAGTGGCCGAGCTGATCCGGTCGCACGGCCTGCAACTGGCACGTCGTTCGACCATGGGCGAGGCAGCGCTACCAGCATCGGTGCAGGTACTTCTAGGCGACTCGATGGGTGAATTGTTTGCCTACTACGCGGCAGCCGACCTGGCCTTCATCGGCGGCAGCCTTCTGCCGCTGGGTGGGCAGAACCTGATCGAAGCCTGCGCGGTCGGCACGCCGGTGCTAATCGGGCCATCGAGCTTCAATTTCGCGGCGGTGACGGAAGATGCGATTGCGGCCGGTGCAGCGCTGCGGGTCGAGGATGCGCCGGCAATGCTGGCGTCGGCGCAAGCCTTGCTGGCGGACGCTGCCGTGCGCGGCGCCATGGCCGGCGCGGCGCGGGCATTCGCCGCGCAGCATCGGGGGGCGACGGAACGCACCATGGCGATGCTCGAATCGCTGCTTGCGCGCCGAACCGGTTAGCCGGTTAGCCGGTCAGCCGCTACGTTGCACTAATCGCCCAGCAAATTCCCGGTCCTGAACGCCGTGCTGCCGGCAATCTTCGCCAGCTTCATGCCGGCGCTGGCAAACCGGGTCGTTGCCCGTGCAAACAACAGTCCGGGATAGGTGGCGCAGACTTGCGAGATACGCTGCGTCAGGGTGTCGACGATTTCCAGCACCGGTTCGTTCGCCTTCACCATCTCGCCCGGATGCTTCAGGTACACCACCACGCCGCCATGCGGCGCCACCAGCGGCTCGACCGCCTCGAGGGGTGTGGCAACGCAGGTGGCAGCCGGCATTTCGAACGGCGGCAACCGTACCGCGCCCTGACATGCCAGGAACTGGATCAGGTGCAGCGCATCGAGGTGGGCAAGTTCGTGATTCACATCGGCCTGTCCGCGTAACTCCACCGTCGCCGCAAAACACGCCAGCGGAATCGGATGGCACAGCGCATGCCGCTCAGCCAGCTGCCACCAGTGCGCAGCAACCGCTTCATCAAACGGATGTTCGCCGGATTGTTCCGCCGTCAGCACTGCCTGCGCGCCGATCAGGCTGGCCAGCTGCACGGCTTTTTCAGCATGCGGCGTGCCGCTGTAGAGATGCACCACGGCATCGGTATCGCAATGCAGGTCGAGAACGATGTCGGCGCCGACCGCCTGTTGCATCAGCCAGAGCTTGAGGCCGTGGACTTCGCTACGCGGTGTCTGGGCAAGCAGGGCATCCTGCATCGCGCTGCGCACCAGGGCGACGTTGGCAGCGGCATCGTCGGTCAGACAGCCATCGATGCGCTGCTCGATCGCCGGCAGCAAGTCCGGATAGCCCCGATTGAAATTGCGGCCATCGGCCAGGTCGAAGCGGCCCATCGCATGGCCCTGGACGACCTGCGACAGGCCGATTGGATTGACCAGCGGCATGATCACGATCCGCCCGATGATCGCACCCGCTTCTTCGAGCGCACTCAATTGCAGCCGCAAGTGGTGCGCCACCAGCATCGGCGGCCATTCGTCGGCATGCAGGCCGGCCTGGATGTACACGCTGGGTCCGGCGACAGCTGTGGCGTCGCCGAACTGCCAGCTCACGACTTGCCGGGCGGTGCCCGGTGTCTGGGCCGGCAGATCGTGGGTGATGGTTTTCATCGCGGCTCGGCCCTGTGCGGTCGGATCATTGCGCCGCCAGCGGCGCCGATCGCTCGACGATGCCGCCGCCCAGCGAGCGGTACAGGTCGATCGCATTGGTCAGCCGCTGCAACCGCGTCTGCACCAGCGACTGCTGCGCCGAGAACAACTCGCGCTGGGCATCCAGCACATCCAGCGAACTCGCCACGCCGTTCTTGAAGCGCAGGTCGGCCAGGCGCAACCGGTCGGCATTCGCTTCCAGGAAAGCCTGCTGCGCCACGATCTGTTCTTCCAGCGTGCCGCGCGCCACCAAGGCGTCCGACACTTCGCGGAAGGCGACCTGGATCGTCTTTTCATAATCGGCCACCGCCAGGTTGGTGCGTACCTGCGACAGCGTCAGGTTGGCGCGGTTGCGCCCTGCATCGAAAATCGGCAGCAGCAATTGCGGCACGAACGACCAGGTGCGCGAGCCGGCATCGAACAGGCCCGACAGGCTGGGACTGGCGGTACCCAGCCCGGCAGTGAGCGAAATGCGCGGGAAGAACGCTGCCCGCGCGGCGCCGATGTTGGCATTGGCCGCACGCAGGCGCTGCTCCGCGGCGCGGATGTCCGGACGATTGATCAGCAGGTCGGACGGCAGGCCGGCCGGAATGGCGGTGACGATTTTTTCCGACGACAGGGTCTGGTTGGGCGGCAGATCCTGCGGCGCTGCGCCCACCAGCAGCGTCAGCGCGTTCTGTGCCTGCGCCTGCTGGCGCTGCAGGGTGACCACCGCCACTCGCGCCGAGAGCAGCAGCGTTTCGGCAAGTCGCAGGTCGAGCGCCGACGAGGCGCCGACATCGAAGCGCTGCTTCGCCAGCTTGTAAGCACTCTCCCGCGCTTCGGTGGTGTTTCTCGCCAGGGCAAGTTGTTCGGCAAAACTGCGCTCGCTCAGATACGACTGGGCGACCGACGCGATCAGGCTGATCTGCACCGATTGCCGCGCCTCGGCCGAGGCCAGATATTGCGCCAGCGCTGCATCGTTGAGACTGCGCACCCGGCCGAAAAAATCCAGTTCGAACGATGCCAGGCTCAACCCGACCTGGTAATTGCTCGACACGATGGTCTGTCCGCCACTGCCGGCAGCCAGGCCGCGTCCGCGCGTACCGCCCGCCACGCCGTTCAGATTCGGTAGCAGGTCGGCGCTCTGGATGTTGTAGAGGGCGCGTGCCTCTTCGATGCGCAAGGCAGCGCTGCGCAGGTCGCGGTTGTTGACCAGCGCTGTCTGCACCAGCGCCTGCAGGCGCGGATCGGGAAAGAAATCGCGCCAGCCGGTATCGACGGCGCGCCGCGCATCGCCACTGGCATCGGCTGGAAAGGTGTCGGCCACCGGCGGCGTCGGCCGCACGAATTGCGGCGCCAGCGAACAGCCCGACAGCAGGCCGACCGCCAGCAGACCTGCCAGTGCGCTGCGCCTTGCCCGCGCATCGCGCTTGTTTGTACGTTCACTCATGCGTGGCCACTCCCTGTTGTACCGCGGCGTGCGAACCGACCGGTTCGTGCCGATCTGCGGCAAATTTTTTCTGCCGCTCGCTGCCCTTGAAAATCTTGCGTACCACCACAAAAAATACCGGCACCAGGAACACCGCCAGCACCGTCGCCGTGATCATCCCGCCCATGACGCCGGTACCGATGGCGCGCTGGCTGGCCGAACCGGCGCCGGTGGCGATCACCAGCGGCAGGACGCCCAGGATGAACGCCAGCGAGGTCATGATGATCGGCCGAAAGCGCAGGTGCACTGCTTCCAGCGTCGCCTCGACCAGCCCCATGCCTTCTGCCTGCAGGTCCTTGGCGAACTCGATGATCAGGATCGCGTTCTTGGCCGACAGACCGATGATGGCGATCAGGCCGACCTTGAAGTAGACGTCGTTGGGCAGGCCGCGCATGCTCGCGCCCAGCAGCGCGCCCAGGATCCCCAGCGGCACCACCAGCAGTACCGACAATGGAATCGAGGTGCTTTCATACAGCGCCGCCAGTACCAGGAAGACCGCCAGCAAGGATAGCGCAAACAGCGCCGGCGCCTGCGAGCCGGAGGTTTTTTCCTCGTAAGACTGGCCGGTCCATTCGAAGCCGAAACCGGCCGGCAATTGGCTGGCCAGGCGTTCCATTTCATTCAAGGCTTCGCCGGTGCTGCGCCCCTGGGCCGCATCGCCGGCGATCTTCATCGCCGGATAACCGTTGTAGCGCGCCAGCTGCACGGGACCCGCGATCCAGTGCGAATTGGCGAAGGCGGCGAACGGCACCATGCTGCCGCTGGCGTTGCGCACATACAGCTTCTGAAGGTCTTCCGGCGCGACCCGCTGCGGTGCATCGGCCTGGACGATCACGCGTTGCTGGCGTCCCTGGTTCGGGAAATCGTTGACGTAGGAAGAACCGAGCGCCGCCGACAGCGTGGTGTTGATGTCGGCAAAGGACAGACCCAGGGCATTCGCCTTGTCGCGATCGACATCGACCTGCAATTGCGGCGTGTCTTCCAGGCCTTCGGGACGCACGCCTTTCAGGACCGGGCTCCTGGCGGCCAATCCGAGCAACTGGTTGCGCGCCGATAGCAAGGCGTCATGACCCAGGCCGCCACGGTCCTGCAGGCGGAAGGTGAAACCGGTGGCATTGCCGAGTTCGCGGATCGGCGGCGGATTGGCTGGGAAGATGATCGCATCCTTGATCTTCGACAGCGCCCCGAACGCGCGCGTCACCACGGCGCCGGCTTCCTGCTCGGCCGGCCGCTCCTTCCAGTCTTTCAAGGGCGTGAAGACCAGGCCCGCATTCTGGCCGCTACCGGAAAAGCTGAAGCCCACCACCGCAAAGATCCGTGCGATCGCCGGCTGTTGCTTGTAATACTCCTCGACCTGGTTCAGTACGTTCAATGTGCGGTTGGCGCTGGCGCCCGGCGGTAATTGCACATTGGTGATGATGTAACCCTGATCCTCGATCGGCAGGAAGGACGACGGCAGGCGCACGTACAGCACGCCGACCACGGCGATGATCAATCCATACACCACCATGTAGCGCCACGTGGTGCCGAGCATCTTGCCGATCACACCCTGGTAGCTGTCGGCGGTGCGCACGAAGCCACGGTTGAACCAGCCGAAGAAGCCTTTCTTTTCGACGTGGCTGCCCTTGGCGATGGGTTTCAAGATCGTCGCGCACAACGCAGGCGTCAGGGTCAGCGCCATCAGCGCCGAGAACAGCATCGACGCCACCATCGATAGCGTGAACTGGCGATAGATGGCGCCCACCGCGCCGCCGAAGAAGGCCATCGGAATGAACACCGCAACCAGCACCAGCGTGATGCCGATGATCGCGCCGGTGATCTGGCCCATGGCTTTCTTGGTGGCGTCGCGCGGCGAGAGGCCTTCCTGGCTCATGATTCGTTCGACGTTTTCCACCACCACGATGGCGTCATCGACCAGGATGCCGATGGCCAGCACCATGCCGAACATGGTCAGCACATTGATCGAATATCCGAACGCCGCCATCGCGGCAAAGGTACCCATGAGCGCGACCGGCACGACGATGGTCGGGATCAGCGTGTAGCGGATGTTTTGCAGGAACAGGTACATCACCAGGAACACCAGCACCACCGCTTCGAGCAGTGTCTTGACCACTTCTTCGATCGAGATCTTGACGAACAGGGAGGTGTCATACGGAATGTCGTAGCGCACGCCAGCCGGGAAATACTTCGCCAGTTCGGCCATCTTCGCCTTGACGGCGGTGGCGGTGGCCAGCGCATTGGCCGTCGGCGACAACTGCACCGCGACCGCCGAGGTCGGCTTGCCGTTCAGGCGCGCCGAGGTGGCATACGCCTGGCCACCGATCTCGATCCGGGCCACATCCTTCAGGCGCACGGTCGAGCCGTTCGGATTGGCGCGCAGGACGATGTCGCCGAACTCGGCCGGCGTCGTCAGCTGACCGGTCACCACGATCGGCGCGGATGTCTGTTGCGAGGTCGGCGACGGCAATTCGCCCAGGGTTCCCGAGGCGACTTGCGCATTCTGGCTGCGGATTGCCGTGGTGACGTCACCCGGCGTCAGCTTCAGGCCGACCAGTTTTTCCGGATCGAGCCAGACCCGCATCGCCCGCTCGGTACCGAACAGCTGCGCCTGGCCGACGCCCGGCACGCGCTTCAACTCATTCAACACGTTGCGCGACAGGTAGTCACCCAGCGCGATCGGATCGAGCCGGCCATCGGTCGACGACAGGCCGACGAACATCAGGATGTTGCTGCGTGCCTTGGTGACCTGCACGCCCTGTTGCGTGACGGCTTGCGGCAATCGCGCTTCGACCCGCTTGACCCGGTTCTGCACGTCGACGGCGGCCAGGTCCGGATTGGTGCCGGGGATGAAGGTCACGGTAATGGTCGCCTGACCATTCGCTTCGCTTTGCGACTCGACGTATTGCAGGCCCTCGGCGCCATTGATCTCCTGCTCGATGAGGCTGGTCACGCTTTCATCGAGGATCTTGGCCGACGCGCCAGGGTAGTTTGCGGTGACAACGATCGACGGCGGCGCGATGGTCGGATACTGCGCCACGGGCAAACCGGTGATCGAGAGCGCGCCACCGAGCAGAATGAAGAGTGCGATTACCCAGGCAAATACCGGGCGATCGATGAAGAATTGGGCCATGCGAACTCCTTGATGGACCTGCTTAGTTGGCTTTGGTTTGCGTAGCGGTGGCCGCCGCTGGCGCCGGACCGACCGGCGCAGTCGAGGCAACTGCTGGTGCTGCCTGTGCTCCCTGTGCAGGGGCAGAGGCTGTTGCCGCGCCGGCAGGCGCTGCGATGCCCGCCCACGCGACCGGCTTCACGGTAGCGCCCGGTTTGGCCTTCTGCAAACCTTCGACGATCACGCGGTCGCCCGGTTTCAGGCCGGCGCTGACGATCCACACATTTCCCTGCAGCGTGTCGGCCTTCACAGGTCGCGCCGCAACCTTGTTGTCGGGACCGACCACCATCACGGAGGCGCCGTCGGTGGTGCGCTGAACGGCCTGTGCCGGCACGGTAAGTGCCGCGTCGTTGACGGCCTGCTCGAGCCTTGCGCGCACATACATGCCCGGCAGCAGGGTGCGGTTCGGATTCGGAAACTCCGCTCGCAGCGTCACCGCGCCCGAACTTTCGTCGACCGTCAGATCGGAAAACAGCAATTTCCCGGATTGCGGATACACCTGGCCATCCTCGGTCATCAGCGTGACGCGGGCTGCATTTTCGCCGGCACTTTGCAGTTTGCCGCTGGCCATCGCACGCTTCAGGCGCAACAGGTCGGTACTCGATTGCGTCAGGTTCACGAAGATCGGATCGACCTGTTGCACGGTCGCCAGTGGCGTCGCTTCGCCCTGGCCGACCAGCGCGCCTTCGGTCACTTGCGCGCGCCCGATGCGCCCGGCGATCGGTGCGGTGACGGTGGCATAGCCCAGATTCAGGCCGGCGCCCTGGCGCGTGGCACGCGCAGTGGCAAGGTCGGCCGTGGCCTGTTTTTGCGCCGTCAGCGCGTCGTCGTATTCCTGCTTGCTGATGGCGTTGGTTTCCACCAGCGGTTTATAGCGTTGCGCCTTCAGCGTGGCTTGCGCCAGGTTGGCGTTGGCTTTCGCGACAGCGGCCTCGGTGCTGGAGAAGGTCGCCTGCAGCGGCGCCGGATCGATGCGGAACAGGACTTCGCCTGCCTTGACCTCGCTGCCTTCGCGGAAGGCGCGCTTCAGGACGATGCCGGGCACCCGTGCCCGCACCTGCGCCACGCGGCTGGCTTCGAGTCGGCCCGGCAGTTCGGTGGTCAGCGCCAGCCGGGTCGGGGCGACCGTGATGATCCCGACTTCGGCCGGTGGCGGCGCAGCGCTAGGGCCGGGGCCAGCTCCTGCGCCGGCGCCCGGTTTGTCACCGCAGGCCGCAATCGCCGACAACAGGAACAGGGTGACCAGCACTCGCAACGAGGCAGGAAGTGACGGTTGGTTTGCGCTCATGGAGGACTCACACGGTAAAAAGAAATCAGATGATCGAATCGGATGATCGGCTATCGCTGTAGTGGTACCGAGTCGCCGTCGAGTCAATCGCGCCGACGCGGTTCCGGCATCGCAGTCAATCGAGGCAACCGGGCAGCACAGCAGGCCGATCGAGTGCTATTATATATACATTCGTGATTGTATGTATGTTGGCGAGCGCATGCAAATTCAACCAAAAAATTGCGTGGCGCCCAAGAAAAAAGAGCCATGGCCCGATCGACCAAACAGGAAGCACTGGAAACCCGCAACCGCATCATCGATGCGGCCGAGAGCGTCTTCCATGCACACGGCGTAGCGCGCAGTTCGCTGGAAGACGTGGCGCAGGCCGCGCAAGTCACGCGCGGCGCGATCTACTGGCACTTCAAGAACAAGAGCGATCTGTTCGAAGCGATGCTCGAGCGCGTCAAGCTGCCGATGGAAGCGATGGTCGAAGCCGGCGGCGACGAACGCCAGAGCGATCCGCTCGGCCAGTTGCGGAATGCTCTGGTCTTCGTGCTGCAGGAAATTGCGCTGAATCCGCAATCACGCAAGGTGTTCGAGATTATTTTTCTGAAATGCGAACTGGTCGAGGTGACCGATCCGTTATGGGTGCGGCGCCAGGACAGCGCACGCAAGGCGCAGGAAAATCTTCAGCGCATCCTGCGCAACGCGGTGGCGCGGGCGCAGTTGCCGGAGGACTTGAACGTGCCGCTGGCGTGCGCCGCCATGCGCGCGATGATGGGCGGGTTGATCAGCAACTGGGTGTTCATGCCGGGGCAGTTCGATCTGGCGAAGGATGCCGGGCGGCTGGTGGATGGGTGCCTGGATATGGTGCGGTATGCGCCGGCGATGCAGGGGTAGGTTGTTCGGCACCTCCTGGGTTTGGTAATCTTCCGTGCCGTGTTAGCAACTAGCATCGAAGCTAAGGGTGGAGGCGATATGTCTCCAGATCCTTTGTACATTCTTTAATTTTTTCTCGGCCATCCGGAAGCTTCGAATAATATTGCGAGCGACGAATTTCCTGAAGTATTTGAGCGTATTCATCACTTTTTCGTACTTCGTTTGCTTGAAGCTTTTCATCCGGATCGAGGTAAACCAAACGATTTTTCACCTCATCAAATAATTCGGGAACGAGATGCCGACATGTCTGCTCCGAGTCATCGTAAAGCGCTAATTTTGCCGCTAATGAATACTCCCAGACAGCAAATGTTTGCGACGAGGTCATCAGACTCACACAGCCAAAAATTACAGTAAGGAGTAATCTCGGTGAGCCAGGGATGCAAGAATTAAAATTCATAGTTAGAAGTTGTAAGTCGGTAAAGTTAAGAATCGAAAGTAGGAGCGAAGTAACATCCTAAGAAAAAAATTCTGGACGGACAAGTGCACATTAAAATCGCGAACATGCTGTTCTGCCTGAATTATCGTATTTGATATCAAGTCCATAATTGAGTTTGAGCCAAGCGCTGTACTCGGCCATGTTGACATTTCCGACTTCAGGAAAAGCAGCGAATGCGCCGCGAATGCCGGGATCACAAAATCGATTTAGATAGCTAATAAAATTTTTCGTGTCGCTTGAGTTCAGCCCACTGAATCGTGAAGCCGCTTGAACAAGGGTTTTGCCATCGGCATAAGTTACCGTCCGATCCTCTTCATTGGAAAAACTTTGCTTCAAATGTCTGTTTCCACTCTTGTCATGAACGATGGGAGAAGTCACGATATCCCAACCTGCTGCACGGAATTTCTGATCATTGATCGACGAACCAGCACCAGCAGCTTTTGCTTGTTGCACCATCCACATCAAGGCAACGTCGGAAAGGTCGCCAGTGCCGTAACTACCGCCGATATCCGCATGGCTTCCGATAAATCCGCGTTCAATCCGGTTTGGAGCCGGTGGCCCCATGTACGGATTAATGGTCAGTAAATTAAAGTCAGCTTTTCCACCTCGGTTTTCATTCAGTGCCACGGCATGGACCGCATACTTCACGGCCGCAGGGATCGAAAAGTTGTAGCGCGACTCGTCACCGTGTGTAAGACCCAAATGCGGCACGGTATCCCACAGCCCCTCGAACCTCAAGCTTACGCAACGTGATTTTCCCTGCCTGGTCGTGTAGATTCCATCTTGCAGTGCCTTCGCAAGCTGGTTGGTCCAGACTCGCGCTTCGGCAGCACCTCGGCTGAATCCGATCACATCGATGTCCAGCGAGCCGGCAGCGTCGGCCGAATTCACCAGGCCATCCAAAAATGTGAATCCCAGCTGAACCCGCTGATCGAATCCATCACCGCTAAAGATGCTTCCCGCGTAAGTCATGTCCTTGTCGGTCGTTCCGATCCCGGTAATGTAGAACCGATCCT
>JAYUWF010000264.1:0-4292 GCA_043753685.1 Herminiimonas sp. | reverse complement strand
GAGGTTTTGCGTCGTTTGCTGGAGGAGCAGATATCGATTCGCAACATGCGAACGATTTGCGAAAGCTTGACGGTCTGGGGAGCGAAGGAAAAGGACTCACTGTTGCTATGTGAGCACGTGCGCGGCGATCTTAGCCAGTATCTGGCACACCGCGCCACCCGCGGTACGTTATCGATGGCGGCCATCTTCATCGACGCCGCCGTCGAACAGCTGATCCGGCAATCGATTAAGCAGACGCCAGCTGGCAATTATCTGGCCCTGCCGCCTGATACGGCAGCGTATTTGATCGAGCAGATCGAGGGTCTGGCCAGCACCGAGGCCGAAGGGCCGCTGGCGGTGGTGTGCTCCATGGATGTGCGTCGCTACATACGACGCATGATTGAAGAACGGATCGGCGAGCTGGATGTGTATTCCTTCCAGGAGCTGGGCGGTCTGGTTCAGTTGCGTCCGATCGGCAAGGTGACCTCGTGAGCGATCAGACACCGAAAGCGCGCCGCCCTGGCCCGTTGATCCTACCGGTTGCGCCGCCGGATGCAAGAGTTGCAGACGAAAGCAGTCCAAGTGGCTTCAAGCCGCTGCCAGCACGCCCCCTCATTCGTACGCGCGCCTACGGTGCGCCGTTGTTGGGTGCGAAGCGAGTGGTCGGACCGGCGCCGGGGCGAGTGTCAGCGCCGGTGCCAGAAATTCACTCCCCACCCCGGCGACCTGACGATGCACCGCCCGAGTCCGCTGCCGTGCCAGCCGATGAAGTGAAGCGATCGACGCCATCAATAAAAAATGCACCCGAGCTGACGCAGAAAGCCGCAGTGCCAGTGGTTTTCTGGGACATGCCCCCGCGCCCGGAAATCGACATCGACGAGCCGGACCTGTTGCCAGCCTGGGCCAGTGATTTGGGCGTCGCACCGACCGAGCAGCAATACCTGGAGCTCGGTACTTTTTTGCTGTTCATGGTGGATGGTTTTGCAGATTTTTGCCGTGCGGCGCCGGTGCTCGAAAGCGGTCAGTGGCAAGGGCGGATGCAGATGCCGAAAAAGGTTCTGCCGGATACCATGCTCCAGCTGGAAGTGTCGGCATTCAACGCAAAGTTGCGTTTCGAAACAGAGCATCCCGTTTCCCGCGAAATTCTACATCGCCATCGTGAAGCGCTGCACGAGCAGGTTTCTGCTGCGCTAGATGATGATCGGCAAGTCGAGGTCTCGATATGGTAAGGCGGTCGGCAAGGAAATCGGCAGACGATTTGCCGCGTGCGCTTGCATCGAGCGATCTTCAAAACATCACGGCGGAACGGGCAGTGCTGTCGCGCTTGCTCAGTGCGCCGCAGCTGCCAGCCTGGCTCGCGTCGATCTTTGCGATTGACGTCAGGCGATCCAGCAAGCTCACGTCTGACGGAGCAATGTTGATTGTGGATTTCAACTGTCCGGGTGGCACACTGTCCATGGGCTTTTCAATTGAATTGATGCCAGCGCTCACGCTTGCCGTGCAGGCCGATATGCACAGCGATGTGCGCTTTGCTTCTTTGGTCGCATCCCGGTTGTTGGCGCCAATGCTGGAGCAATTCGGGCAGGCAGCCAGGCGAGCCGGTGATCGGCGCTGGCATGCAATGCGCGTTGCTGCCATTCGAAGTTCGCTCGACAGCACGGGGCTCGTCGATGGTGATCAGCTACCCTCATTGGCGGCATGGGATGTCGTGTTGACAAATCATGTTACGACGAAGGTGGTGCTGTTGGCGGTCGACCTCGACTGCGCAGCCGCACTCCAGGAAATGCTGGATACGCAACCCGCACGGCTGCATTCGGCGATGACATCCTGGTCAGTTGCGACGACATTGCGGATTGCCAGTGGTCGCTGGAGCACTTCGGTCTTGCGTTCACTGGAAGCAGGTGACGTGCTGCTGGTCGATGGCGTATCGAGTGCGACAGAAATGGATGGTCAATTATTCTGTGGATCGACGGCAGGTCGACATTGGCGCTGTCAGGTCCGTGTAAATAAAGAAAAGGTAACCATGACGAGCGAGATCGACAACCTGGATGGCAGCATTGATGTTGATACCGATCCTGCAGCGCCGATAATGGATCAGGACGTTGCCGAACTTGAAGTGCCGGTCCATTTCGAGCTCGATAGTGCGGCGCTGTCACTGGCGCAACTTTCGTCGCTGCGTCCTGGCTACGTCATCAACCTGTCGCTCCCGATCAACCAAGCTGAAATTCGGCTGGTGGCGTGTGGGCAGTTGATCGGTCGCGGCAAGCTGGTGGTCATCGGTGACTGCCTGGGCGTCCAGATCGAACGTATCGTCAATGGACGTGCATAGTGCAAATGCTCGATCCGGTTTCACTGGCGGTCGCGCTTCTGGCGTTGTCGGTACTTCCGTTCGTCGCCATGGTGGTCACCTCCTACACCAAGATCGTGGTCGTTCTAGGCCTGCTGCGCAATGCATTGGGCGTGCAACAGGTACCACCCAACATGGTTCTCAACGGAATTGCATTGATCGTCTCGATCTACGTGATCGCACCGGTCTTTTACGATGCAGCGGAAGCCATGACAAGCCGTCCGCAGGCTGGCGGATCGAATCAAACCTTGCAGATGTTTAATTATCTGGAAGTTGCTCGGGAGCCCTTCCGACGTTTCCTGGTGCGTCATGCGCATGAGCGGGAAAAAGCTTTTTTTGTAAAATCCACCAGTGTCATGTGGCCGAAAGCGCAGGCCGACAAGGTGAAGAACGATGACCTGATCATTCTGGCGCCGGCGTTCGCACTGTCCGAATTGACCGAAGCGTTCAAGATCGGCTTTGTCCTTTACCTGGTCTTCGTCGTGATCGATCTGGTGGTAGCGAACGTGTTGCTGGCAATGGGGTTATCGCAAGTGCAACCGAATAACATCGCGATACCATTCAAGCTGCTTTTGTTCGTCATGCTGGATGGTTGGTCGCTCCTGATTCATGGCTTGATTTTGACTTACCGGTAATAGTATGGACCAAGCGCAAATTCTCCGATTTACAACAGAGGCCCTGTTACTTTCTCTGCTGGTTTCCCTGCCGGCAGTAATCCTGGCGGCTGCAGTCGGCTTGTTGATTTCTTTTGTGCAAGCAATCACCTCGTTGCAGGAACAGAGTGTTTCGCAGGGCATAAAACTTGTTGCGGTAACAGGTTTGCTGGTAATCGCTGGCCCCTGGGGTGGCGGCATGATTCTTCGGTTTGGTGAATCAATCATGAAGGCCATATTTCAACAATCAATGACCAGCCAATGAGCAGCCAATGAGCAACGGAAAAATTTCGGGTTCGAATCCGTTTAACCCAATCCCAATCCCGATCAATAATGCGGCTGATCCTTTGCAGGATCCGGCGCTGCGTCAGGCAACACACGGACATCACGGACACTTCAAGGGCGCTCTGTTTCGCCATGGGGAGCTGAGTATTCCGATGCGACGCGGGCCGATCGGCCGCATGCCCTTGCGCAATGCCGGTAGCAAACGTTCTGTCAAAGCAAAGCGCACTCCCCGCGCTCAGGATGTTGAGGATCATGATTTCCTGCAGGATCAAGACCAGGATCAATATCGCATCGAGGAGTCAAGTGCGGAGCAACTGGCGCGACGCTTCAAGTCTTTCCAGAGCAAGCAGGAAGAGGAATCCGGTCGCGAGGGTAGCGGTGAACGACGTTTCGCCCGGATGTTTGACATGCGGGCATCGACTGCTGTTGATGGGGTTGAGAGAAAAACCGGCATTTCCACTGAGCAGGCAAAGCATGCTGCCCTAGCCAACGTGCCGCTACCGTCGATGGCGTCGCTTGGGGATGTCGTCAAGTTCGTCCATGCCTGCGTTGAAAAAGATCCGACCGGAAAATCGGTTCCGCACGTCATGCGACGAATCAATGCGGCAGTACTGCGTAAGGAAATCGATGTGCCGGTGGTCACCAAGATTGCAGATGCGCGACGGGTGCTCATCGACATCTTTGGCGTTGGGCATTTGTCTAAAGATAGTGCCAGTCCATCAATGCGCAACATCCACCTGATGCTGCCGCTCTGGCTGATCAACCTGGGACGGCAACGTACCAACGAACAACGGCTCCAGGCTGCGGCAAGGCTGTCGTCACAGCGCGCAGTATTCGACGTCAAATAGCGCACTCATGAGTGCCGACCTGTTCGACAATTTGTTGCGCGAGCTGTGCACGGTGGTTGGGTTGCCCGATCCGGAGCAGATGGTCGCCCAGCGACAGATGCAAGTCGAAGGGTTCGACGTTCTGTTCGATTACCTGGACGACGATCCGGAGGCGTTTTACCTTTATTTCCAGTTCGGCAT
>JAYUWF010000263.1:0-4294 GCA_043753685.1 Herminiimonas sp. | reverse complement strand
AATCGCATCGTCATGGCGCCGCTCACGCGCAGCCGCGCGCTGGAGCGGGATGTGCCAAGCGAGCTGGCCATCGAGTATTACGTGCAGCGCGCCTCGGCCGGCCTGATCATCGCCGAGGCGACCCAGGTCTCCGCGCAAGGCAAGGGCTATGTCTTCACTCCCGGCATCTACAGCGACGAACAGGTCGTGGCCTGGAAAAAGATCACCTCCGCCGTACATGCGGCCGGCGGCAAGATCTATCTGCAACTCTGGCACGTCGGCCGCATTTCGCATCCCTCGCTGCAGCCGGACGGCGCCCTGCCGGTCGCACCGTCGGCGATCAAGCCGGAAGGTCAGGCGTACACCTCGGAAGGGTTCGTGCCCCTGGTGACGCCGCGCGCACTGGCCACCAGCGAAATGCCGGAGATCGTTCAACAGTATCGCAAGGGTGCGGAAAATGCCAAAGCGGCGGGATTCGACGGTGTCGAGATCCATGCGGCCAACGGTTATCTGCTCGATCAATTCCTGCGCGATAAAACCAACAAGCGCACCGACGAATACGGCGGCTCGATCGAAAACCGTGCCCGACTCCTGATGGAAGTGACGGCAGCGGTGGTCGAGGTCTGGGGCGGCGATCGAGTCGGCATCCGGCTCTCGCCATTGAGCACCTTCGGCGACATCGCCGACAGCAATCCGGAAGCCCTGTACACCTATGTGGTCGAGCAGCTCAACCGGTTCAAGCTGGTCTACCTGCACGTCATCGAAGGTGATACCGGCGGCGCGCGCGAACTGCCGGGCGGCTTCGACCCGCAAATCCTGCATCGTCACTTCGACGGCCTGTACATGGCCAACAATGGTTACGACCGCGACATGGCGCTGGCAGCGCGGGCAGGCAAAACCGCCGATCTGATCGCCTTCGGCCGGCCTTTCATTTCGAATCCCGATTTGGTGGCACGCTTGCAGGCAAAGGCGCCTCTGGCGCAACCGGACCCGGCCACGATGTACGGTGGCGGTGCCGCCGGCTATGTCGACTATCCGACCATGCAGGCTGATTGAAACCCGGTACGGATGGCTTCGCGCTCACGCGTCAGTCTGGTTGCCGCACTTGGCATCATTCATCGATGCCGAGCATGTTCTCGATGGTGACTTCCACCAACGTGATCAGGCTCTGACGCAGGGCGCTGCCGCTGAGGGTGTTGTCGACCAGGACGCCGCCTGGCTTGCCTTTGAGTTCGCCATCCTTGAAAACGGAAGCTTGCCACGCCACGCTTGATCCAGGCGTGTAGTCGAGGCAATAGGTAAAACTCTCGCCGCCGACCTTGCGGGTATAGACGTCATCGAAGTGTTCCGGGGGAGTTGGGATCGAGCGTGTCATCGGGTGGGGTCCTGAAAGTGGCGGCGTGCACGGTCGGATGACCGGGCAAAAGACGGCGCGCGGCGATGTCAGCGGTCGTTGTCACGGCAATGACCTCGGTCATCATGGCGCGCCTGTGCGCCACTTCACCGGGTCGATGCGACCCGGTGCCTTGCTCGAACGCCCGGTGTTGCGCCGGTCGTCGTAGCGTATCACGCCTGACTACTGTCCTTTTGGCTTGAACTGGGTCGGGCTGATGCGGTGTTTGCCGCGCCGGTCACCCATCAGATCGCGCAGCTCCCGGATACCCAGTTCGCTGACTTCATGCATGCGCACCAGAAGCGATGCGCCGACCGGCAAGCGCCGGTGCCGGATCTTGCTGATGACGGGCGGTGCGACTTCCAGCTTGCGGGATAGTGCGGCGTCATTTTTCAATTGCAGCTTTTCGATAAGGGTATCGAGAAGCTTGTTCGGATCATAGTTGACGGTATCGGTCAGGTCGGTTTTTTGTGGTGCCATTGTCTGCTTTCATCGTGGTTTCACTCAGCCAAGTATTGCTGATTCTTAGAAATAATTTATGCGCTAGATCATACGAATGCGTGCTGGGCGAAGCATTCGATCAACTGCGAATGCTTCCTTGCCAAGCGTGTGCATGCTCGATCGATGATCGATGTTGGATGCCACTGCCAGCCATCCGCTTTTCGGACTGCTGCGTTCGATCAGAATTCGGTGGTGGCGCAAATTGTGACCTTCGCCGAGAACCCTGGTTCGGTTGCGCGAGTGAACAAATGTCGATTGCGCCAACAAATCGAAGCGTCGGCAAGCAGTCGCCCGCGCGCCGGTTCCAGCGGATCCTGAGAACGGTCGTCCCACGGCCAAGTCTCCGGATAGTTGTAGCAACGCCACGCCGATGCAGTGCCCGGCATGAATAATCGCGCGACGGCCTGCACATGCTGGCGATGACTTGACATCTGCTGCATACTTTTCTAAAGGTAATTTAGTCTCTTTCCGCAGCCGCCTGCTGCGCCACGTACGCCGACAGGACAAGATCATGAAATTTTCCAACTTGAAGGTTGGCGCCCGACTGGGCCTGGGATTTTCCGCGGTGCTGCTGCTGGTAGTGGTGGTGGTCGGCTTCAGCCTCGGCCGGTTGCAGTTGATGCATGCGGACAGCAACCTCACGCTCAACGATCGGTATCCAAAAGTCGCCGCGGTCAACGTCATTGGCGCAAAGATAAGCGTCATTACCCAAGCCATGCGCGACGGGTTGCTCGCCACCGACCGCGACGACATCGCCAAGGAACTGGTGCGCATCGACGAAGCAAAAAAGGTGGTGGTGGAGCGCCTGGCATTCCTGGATAAATCGATCGAATCGCCGAAAGGGCGGGAATTGCTTGCCGCGCTGACGGCGGCGCGCAGCAAATACGTCATCGCCCAGGACCTGTTCATCAAGCGCATGGCCGAGGGACGCAGTGAAGAAGCGAAGAACCTCCTTCTGCTCGACATCAAGCCGCTGCAGACAGGATATTTCCAGGCGCTCGAACAGATGGCGCAGTATCAGACTACTCTGATGCAGGAATCCGGCAAGGAAGTGGTCACCGCGTATGAATCGAGCGTGGTGTGGCTGTTGGTTCTGGCGGCTGGCGCGATCCTGCTTGGGGCTTTCGTTGCGTGGGCGATCACGCGCTCGATCACGGTGCCGCTGAACGAAGCCGTCAAGATTGCACAGACGGTCGCCAACGGCGACCTGAGCAGCAATATCGTGGTGCACTCGAAGGATGAGACCGGACGTCTGCTGCAAGCGTTGAAGGACATGAACGCGAACCTGCAGAAGATCGTCAGCGAAGTGCGATCCGGCACCGACACCATTGCGACGGCTTCCAGCGAAATCGCCGCCGGCAACCTGGATCTGTCGTCCCGCACCGAGCAGCAGGCCAGTTCCCTGGAAGAGACCGCTTCGTCGATGGAAGAACTGACCTCGACCGTCAAGCAGAACGCCGACAATGCGCGCCAGGCAAATGGGCTGGCAGCGACAGCCTCGGACGTCGCCCGCAAAGGCGGCGCCGTGGTGGCCGAAGTGGTCGGCACCATGGGTTCGATCAATGAATCGTCGCGCAAGATCGTCGACATCATCGCCGTCATCGACGGCATCGCCTTCCAGACCAACATCCTGGCCTTGAACGCGGCGGTGGAAGCGGCCCGCGCCGGCGAACAGGGCCGTGGCTTCGCCGTGGTGGCCACCGAAGTGCGCAGCCTCGCCCAGCGTTCGGCCGCCGCCGCCAAGGAAATCAAGGCCCTGATCGGTGACTCGGTGGAAAAAGTCGAGATCGGCGCAAAGTTGGTCAATCAGGCCGGCACGACCATGGACGAGATCGTCGAGAGCGTCAAGCGCGTCACCGACATCATGGGCGAGATCAGTGCTGCCAGCCAGGAACAGACTGCCGGCATCGAACAGATCAACCAGGCCATCACGCAGATGGACGAGGTCACCCAGCAAAATGCCGCATTGGTGGAACAAGCCGCCGCCGCCGCCGAATCGCTGCAGGATCAGGCAGCCAATCTGTCGCAAGTCGTCAGTGTCTTCAAGCTCGACGCCCAAAATCAGGTGGCGCGCCTGGCAGCGCCGGCATCCCCGCGCAAGGCAGAGAAAGCCGCCCTGGCGCAACGCCTGCCGGCAAAGGCCGTGCCCAAGCCAGCCACGCGCCTGGCCGTCGCGTCGAAGCAGTCGGCGGTTGCGCCGGTACCGCAACGCGGGGCAGCAACCCACGGCGCTGGCGGAGACTGGGAAGAGTTTTGATTGTGCAGCGGTTTTGATTGTGCAGCGGTTTTGATTGTGCAGTACCAGCCGCCAGCCCCGGCGCCTGTGCCCGCGCAAGGGCCTGAACCTGTCGAATAATTAAACTAATGGAAACGTTGCAATAACTTGCAACCGCACGCCGCGATCTTCACCTGCGGCGCTGC
>JAYUWF010000262.1:0-4310 GCA_043753685.1 Herminiimonas sp. | reverse complement strand
TGCCGACCCGGCAGGCATTCCAGTTTTCAAAACTGGAACCGTACGGGTTTTTCATCGTGCTTGGCCTGGCGTATCTGCACGTCCTCAGTTTCTGGATGACGCCAGTCATTGCCGTGACCCAGGGCGCGCTGCAATTGCTGTTATCCCCGTTGACCTTACTGTTGAGCTGACTATCCATGTATCCCGATCGCGTCGTTTCAGGCATGCGTCCCACCGGTGCGCTGCACCTCGGCCACTATCACGGCGCCCTGAAGAACTGGGTGCGCCTGCAATCCGAACTGCCGTGCCTGTTCTTCGTCGCCGACTGGCATGCCCTGACCACCCATTACGACGATCCGAGCGTGATCGAATCGAGCGCCTGGGACATGTTGATCGACTGGCTCGCCGCCGGCGTCGATCCTTCGCAATCGACCCTGTTCATCCAGTCGAAGGTGCCGGAGCACGCCGAGCTGCACTTGCTGCTGTCGATGGCCACACCGCTCGGCTGGCTGGAGCGGGTGCCGACCTACAAGGATCAGCAGGAAAAACTGGCTGACCGCGATCTGGCAACCTATGGCTTTCTCGGATACCCCTTGCTGCAGGCGGCCGACGTCCTAATCTACCGCGCCAGCCAGGTGCCGGTCGGCGCCGATCAGGTACCGCACGTCGAGATGATGCGCGAGATCGCGCGTCGCTTCAATCATCTCTACGGAAAGGAAAAAGGCTTTGAGGAAAAAGCACGCGATGCGGTCAAGAAGCTCGGTGGCAAACGCGCCAAGATCTACAACGAACTGCGCACCGCGTACCAGGAGCAGGGCAAGGACGACGCGCTCGAACAAGCCAAGGCGATGCTCGACGATGCACAGAACCTGTCGATGATCGACCGCGAGCGCCTGTTCGGTTATCTGGAAGGCAGCCGCAAGCTGATCCTGGTCGAGCCGCAGGTGCGCTTGACGGAATCGTCCCGTTTGCCTGGCCTGGATGGCCAGAAAATGTCCAAGAGCTACGGCAACGCGATCGCGCTACGGGAAGACAAGGACAGCGTGACCAAGAAGGTACGCACCATGCCGACCGATCCGGCACGGGTACGCCGCACCGATCCGGGCGACCCGGAAAAATGCCCGGTGTGGCAGTTGCACCAGGTGTATTCGGATGACAGCACCAAGGACTGGGTGGTGCGCGGTTGCAAATCGGCCGGCATCGGCTGCCTCGAATGCAAGCAGCCAGTGATCGATGCGATCCTGAAGGAGCAGGAGCCGATGCGCGAACGCGCGCAACTGTACCTGGACGATCCGTCGCTGGTGCGGGCGATCGTTGCCGATGGTTGCGACAAGGCGCGCAAGCTGGCGCAGGAAACCATGCGCGACGTGCGCGAAGCGATGGGCCTGGCGTACAGCTGATGGCGGATTTGCCGGATGCCCGGCGCGAGCCGCCGCATGAGCCGCTGCTTGAGCCGCTGCGCAAGCCACTGCACGACAATATGCACAGCCACGCAGCGGACTTGCAGCCATCGCCCTGGATACAGCGTTTCGTCGATCTGGTACGTGCCGGCGAAGTGCTCGATCTGGCCTGCGGACACGGTCGCCACGCGATGCTCTTCGCTGGGCGCGGCAATCCGGTGCTGGCAGTCGACCGCGATGCCGGCGTCCTGGCGCTGCTTGCCGGGCGCAACATCGCGCACCTGCAGACGCAACAGGTCGATCTCGAAGCGCATGCCGCACCCGGACCCTCGTGGCCGTTTGCGGCGCAACGCTTTGCTGCGGTGGTCGTGACCAACTACCTGCATCGCCGCCTGTTGCCGCTGATCGTGGATAGCCTGGCGCCGGGCGGCGTGCTTCTCTACGAAACCTTCGCGCAAGGCAATCAGCGTTTCGGCAAACCCTCCAACCCCGATTTTTTGCTGGCCCCGGGCGAGTTGTTGACGCTCGCATCGAACAGCGCCATGCCGTTGCGGGTGGTAGCGTTCGAGGACGGACTGCGCGAGCTTCCGGCGCCGGCGATGGTGCAACGCATCTGTGCCATCCGCTCGGCGGGGCCAGCCATGCCAGAAATTCTTCCACGCATTTGACCGCTACGTCCGGCAACACTGTCCATAGGCGCAAGTGATCCGCTACAATCGTGGTTTTCGTCCAACCTGCAAGTACTCATCATGATTCAGGGCAGCCTAGTAGCAATCGTCACCCCCATGCACGCCGACGGCAGCCTCGATCTGCCAGGCCTGCGCAAGCTGATCGACTGGCATGTCGCGGAAGGCACCGACGGCATCGTCATCGTCGGCACCAGCGGTGAATCGCCCACCGTGTCGGTCGAAGAACACTGCCAGCTGATCAAGCTGGCGGTCGATCATACCGCCGGCCGGATTCCGATCATCGCCGGCAGCGGTGGCAATTCGACCGCGGAAGCCATCAAGCTGACCCAGTTCGCCAAAGAGGTCGGCGCCGACGCGTCCTTGCAGGTAGTGCCGTACTACAACCGGCCGACCCAGGAAGGCATGTACCAGCATTTCCGCAAGATCGCTGAAGCAGTCGATTTGCCGATCATCCTGTACAACGTACCGGGACGGACGGTTGCCGACATGAGCAACGACACCATCCTGCGCCTGTCGAAGATTCCGAACATCGTCGGTATCAAGGATGCCACCGGCAACATCGGACGCGGTACCGATCTGATCCGACTGGCCGATCCTTCGTTTGCCGTGTATTCGGGCGACGACCCGACTGCGATGGCGTTGATGCTGTGCGGCGGCAAAGGCAATATCTCGGTCACGGCCAACGTCGCGCCGCGCGCCATGCACGAACTGTGCGTGGCGGCGATGGAGGGCAATCTGAAAGCGGCCATCGCGCTGAATAATCGGCTGCTGCCGCTGCACAATAAATTATTCTGCGAACCGAATCCGGTGCCGGTGAAATGGGCGATGACCGAGATGGGTCTGATGGGACCTGGCATCCGCTTGCCCCTCGTGGCGCTCGGCGAGGAATTCCATGCCACGGTACGCGAGGCACTGCGCGAGTCTGGTGTGTTACCCGGTGTATTACAATAAGCGCCGGCGGCCTGTTTGAGGCCACGCGGGATACCAGCCACGATATCTGAACACACGCTCGCCAGCAGGCCGACCGGCTCGGCCCTGCGCGCTTTTCCCTCGCATAAATCGCAGTAACGACATGACTACTTGGAAGACTCTTCACATGGCTCAACGCAGTATCGCTCAACGTGGAATTCTGACGGCGCTAGCGCTGATCGGCCTGGCCGGCTGTACTTCGATGGGCAACTTGCTCGAGGGCGACAAGATCAATTACAAGAGCGCCGGCAAGGCACCGACCCTGGAAGTGCCGCCGGACCTGACCCAACTGCAGCGCGACAACCGCTACACGATACCGGAAACCAATCGTGGTACGGCGACAGCCTCCGGCTTCAACCTGGAGCAGGGCACCCGTCCGGCGAATGCCTCGACACCGGCAGTGATCGCACCGAATACCGGCGCCGACATGAAGATCGAGCGTGCCGGTTCGCAGCGCTGGCTGGTGATCAAGCAAACGCCGGAAGCGCTCTGGCCGCAGCTCAAGGACTTCTGGCAGGAAGCAGGATTTCTGATCAACGTGGACACGCCCGAAGCCGGCGTCATGGAAACCGACTGGGCCGAGAATCGCGCCAAGATTCCACAGGACTTCATTCGCAATTCGTTGGGCAAGGTTCTCGATTCGCTGTACTCGACCGGCGAGCGCGACAAGTTCCGCACCCGTCTCGAACGTTCGCCCGATGGCAGTACCGAAATTTACCTGAGCCACCGTGGTGCGCAGGAAGTGCTGGTCGGCGCCCAGAAGGACGGTACGGTCTGGACGCCACGCCCGTCGGACCCGGAGCTGGAAGCTGAATTTTTGGCGCGCATGATGGCGCGCCTCGGGGCCGACAATGCGCGTGCCAAGACCTTGGTGGCCAATGCCGCGCCGGTGCCGGTGCGCGCCAAAATGAGCAAGGTCGGCACTGTCAGCACGCTGGACGTCGATGAAGGATTCGACCGCGCCTGGCGCCGCGTGGGCCTGGCGCTCGACCGGGTCGGCTTTACGGTGGAAGATCGCGACCGGATCCAAGGCGTGTATTTCGTGCGCTACGTGGATCAGGGCAAGGATGCAGGGAACAAGGACAGCGACAAGGGCTTTTTCTCGAAGCTGTTCTCCGGCTCGGATGACAAGAACAAGGCTGCGCAACGCTACCGCGTGGTAGTCAAGGCCGCCGGCACCGCCAACAGCCAGGTCAGCGTGCAGACTGGCGACGGCAAGGCCGACACCAGCAGCACCGGTGACAAGATCCTTTCCCTGTTGAGCGAGCAACTG
>JAYUWF010000261.1:0-13008 GCA_043753685.1 Herminiimonas sp. | reverse complement strand
TCGCATCCCAGGCTTTGGGTCCGGATCGGAGCCAGCCTGCGTAAAGTGATAGTCCAACCGAGCAAGTAAATTCATTCCGATAAACCCATACGGTTCCGTAAATTTATTATCATCAATATACCGATCCGCCATAGCAATCACCCAAGCCTGCTTTTCCGGCAACCCTGCCGTCAGCGCCAGAAAATACGTCATGTAGTAATGCACGTCCTCTTCATACAGCCCCAGCGGATCCGTCCGCGTCAACGGGTTTGAATTCACATACGCATACGGGTTCATCCCGCCCGCCAGGCCCATCGGGTCCGGTGTCGTATAGCGCCCCAGCTGGGGATCGTATTCGCGGTAGTAGTTCTGATGCAGTCCGGTCTCGGCATCGAACACTTGCCCCGGCAGACGCAGATTCATCACGTACGGTTTGCCCGTGGCGGGATCGGGCGGGGCGAAGGTGACGGTGGCCGCGCCAAAGGCGCTGGTGCGTGCCTGCCAGACGATCCGCTGCTGGTCGTCGGTTACGGCTTGCGGTGTGCCGAGGTGGTCGGTGTGAATCGCGTGTACCGAGCCCTTGCTGTCGGTTGCGTCGCCGTCGGTTATCGACAGCCATCCTTTCATGACCGCGATGGCGTGCCGGACAACATGATCGGCAGTCTCCTCGGGCGCCATGTCGATCTTTGCGATTGGTTTGCCGTTCAGATAAATGTAATGGGCGGTGATGTGGCCGTCGGCGTCCGCCTCTGCAGACAGGCGCTGCTCGCGGTAGAGGCTGTAGGTGGTCTCGGCTGGTTGGTTGGCGCCCGGAGCCGGTGTCCTGGTTGCTGCAACCGGTGTCATGCCCGCCTTGCCGGTGGGCGCGCCGGCTGCCGGCGCTGGGGAGCTGTGGATGGCGTAGACGGACTTCGCGATGCGTTCGCCCTGGCTGTTGTAAAAGTAGCGTGCGATCAGGTCGCCTGCGCCGTCGTGCACGGCGATCGGCCGGCCGGCGCTGTTGTAGACGATTCGCCGGCTCGCTTGCGATGTCGATCGTGTCGCGGCGGGTTGGTTGATGGCGCCGGTGTCCAACTGGGCCAGGGGTACGCCGGTCGGATGGTAGAACCAGGCAGTCTGGAGTTGCTGAGTTTCTTCGGAAGAGAGCCGCGCAGCCGCCGATTTTTGCATTGCCGTCTTGTTGCCGGATGCGTTCGGCAACACGTTCTGCGTCAGCCCCACCAGCCGGTTGGCGCCCGGCCCATAATGGTAGCGGCGCGCCATCTCTTGACTGTTTTCGGCAATCCGGTTGCCGCCCTGGTCGTAGCGCATCCTGGTCGAGACGCCGTCGGCGTCGGTGGACGTGAGCCGATCGATCTTGTCGTAGGCGAAATGCTCGGCGTGCTCAGGGACTGTCCAGCGTGGGGTCGCTGTGCCGGATTGGCGGCGCAGATCGATCAGGCGGCCCGCCGTATCGTAACGGTTGGCCTGGCTGTAGATCACGCTGCCGCTGGCGACCGGGCGGCGCTTGAACCATGCTTCGATCTGCGACCAGGAGCCGGCAGCGTCCAGGTTCGGCCGCCGCGCTTCGGTCACGGCGCGCAGGGCGACGATCTGGCCGCGCACATCGATGTCGATCTGCTGACGGATGCCGCTGCCGGTGGTGTAGCCGATCAGTCCACCGACTGCGCTTTGCCGGATGCCGGTGACGACGATCTGATCGTCGAAATGAATTTCGCGCAATGCACCGCCCGCGCCCGGCGCAGTGCCATTGCCGTCGCCGCCCGCCGGCGGGCTGTCAGGTTTTTCGCCGTAGAGATACGCGATTCGGTGCTGGTCCGGCAGCGTGATCGTCGTTGGACGGCCAGCGCCGTCGTAGGTGTACCTCGTGGTGAATGTCAGGCCTGTCAGACCTGCAGGGCCCGTCTTCGCGGTGCCCGCAGCCGTGCCCGGTGCATCGACCTTCGCCATCCAGCGTGTCTCGGCCGTGACCTGGCCGAGCGCATTGGTGCGGTAGAGCGTACGTTCGATCACCTGCTTGGGATCTGCTTCGGCCACGGTGGTGGTGCCGAGCAGGCGCATGCCCTGATACGTGTAGGTCACCAGCTCTGGTGAGCGGTCCACCCCCATGGCCACCAGGCGATCGGCATGATCGTAGCGGTAGCGCAGCGTGACGCCGGTTTCGTCGATACGCGCGACCGTGCGGCCTGCCAGGTCGTGCTGATACAACGTGACGCCGCGGTCGGGACTGGTTTCGGCGATCTTGCGGCCGAAATCGTCGTACAAGCGCCGGGTCGTCGCACCATTCGGATCGGTAATGGCGGTCGGCATGCCGTGGCTGTCGTACGCCAGCGAGATGCGAGCGGCATCGGGCGTGTCGTCGGCCTGCGTGCGAGCGATCAACAGGCCATTCTCGTCATGGGTCAGGCGCGTGGTGGTGCCCAGCGCATTGGTGAGCGCGGCGATCTGGCCGACGTCGCTGTAGTCCCGATGCTCGCGCAGCCCGATGGCGTCGCTGATGTCGGTCATGCGGTTCTGCGCATCGTAGCGATAGCGCTCGCTGCGCATCGGTACCGAACCACCGGTATCGCTGGTGCTCGAGCGGGTGCGGTCTTCGGTATCGAGCTCGACGGCGATCCGGCTGCCGTCGGGCAGGATGCGTTGCACGATGCGGCCGACAGCGTCGCGCACGAAGCGGCTGGTGCGGTTGCCGGGAAGGGTGATGTAGCTGATCGCACCTTGCAAGTCGTAGCCGTAGGTCAGCGTGCGCACCAGCTGGGTATCGGGGTCGATTGCACCGTCGCGCAGGAATGCCGCCGCCACCGTGATCTGTGTCGGCTGGCCGCGCCAGTTATGCGTGATGCCTGTTGTCTGGGTCAGGCTGCCGTCGCTGCTGCGGATTTTGGTGGCGCGCAGTGCGGCGTCGCGTTCCAGGATTTCGGTGACGATGCCGCCCGGCGCGATGGTTTTCGTCAACAGGCCGGTGGCTGGATCAAACTCGCTGTGCGTGATGTCGCTGTTTTTAGGGCCGGGCTTGTCGGGTGCATTCGGCAGCGGGCCATCGACCTGGATGCGGTGTCCGTGAAAATCGTGCCCGTAGCGCAGGGTGCGGGTAATCGGCAGCGGCTCCGATGTGCCACCGACCGCGGGCGCGAATCCGGTCTCGGTGATTGCCACCGGCAGCATCCGGTGATTGACTTCCGCGCCATACGTGATCTGCGTGATCAGCTCCTTGCCTGGCACCACGCTCGGACGTGCGATCAGTGTCGGGCCGGGCAGGTCGCCGGCGTAGGCAAAGCGGGTCTGCAACGAGGGTGCTCCCGGCTTGCCGCGTGAATGAACGACGCGGGTCGTGCGTGTCACGCGGCCCAGCGCATCCAGGTCGACGTGCGACGTCGCCACAGGCACGCCCTCGCTGGTCAACTGCGTCCTGTCGATCAACCGGCCCAGCTTGTCATATCCATAGCGCATGTTCATTTCGCCGCACTGGAAGCAACCGGCGCCCCGGACTTCCAGCAAGCGGAATTCACCGCCGACGATGGCATGCCGGTAGACGGTGGTTTGCCCCAGGCTGTTGGTCATCAACGTTTGGCCGGGCGTCGAAAAGTTCAGAACCACCTGTCCGATCCCGGTGCCTTCCACCAGGCGGGCCGGACGCAGCGGCTTGCCATCGGGGCCTGTCTGCAGCCGTGCAGGCGTACCGCGCACCGTCAGCACGGCATGACCATCGATGTCGTACAGATAAGTGGCGATGCGCCGTGGCGGCGTTGCGGTTGCCGGTCTGTTCGACGCGGAGGGGATGCCGACGACGCTAATGCCGGTCAAGAACGTCGGCCGAAGAGCATCCTCATGGTGATACAGCCGGCCACTGTTGTCCGGATAATTGACGGCCATCAGGTTCGCGACCACGCTTGCTGCCGGCGCGCTGGAACCCGCCGGCAGTGCACTGCCATACCGGTAGGAGAAATTGCCGACCGGGCTGACGATGGTTGCCACGCCGCCGAACCGATTCGCGGCGGCCGCTGCTTGGTCCGGATACTGCAGGCGCAGTTGCCGCCCCTGCGGATCGGTCACCTGCACCAGCAGTCCCTTGGCATCGCGCTGCAGGCTGACGAATTCGCCGGTGGCCGCCACGATCTGTACGAGCTTGCCGTCGCTGTTGAAGTTCAAGACCCGGCCATCCGGCCAGGTCCAGGTGTAGTCCTCGCCACGCGAGCGCTTGACGATCTGCAGGGTGCCGTTGGCCGGGTTGGCAGTCGAGCACAGGCTGCGATTGGCCGGATCGCGATTGAAGATGATGCGGGTGCCGTCGGCCTGCATGACCTGCAGTGTATTGCCCATCACATAAAGATCGGTTTCATAGGACAGCTTCCAGCCTCGACCGAGGATGCCGGTGGTGGTGCCGGCCGTGCTGTAGGCGCTGTTGTAGTGCCGCACGATCTCCAGGCCAAGCACGCCGGGCAGGGCCGGCAAGTCCTCCTCGCGCTGATACTTGTTGCCGGAAATTACGTTGATCGGATTGCCGGCGTCGACGTTGACGCCGCCCTGGTTGCCCAGGCTGGCGACAGCCTTCGCGCCGCTGCATGGCGTGCCACCGGCGGCAGGTCCGCAGACGCCCGGCCCGACTGCCGGCGCCGGCGATCCAGGTGTCGTTGTGCAACTCATGCTGACACCGCATCCGGCCGGAGACGTTGCCGGCAGTGCAGCAGCGGCGTGCGCGGACCTCAGCAACAACATCAAGACCAGGCAGGCCAGATAGAACAGAAACGAGAAGCGAAACAGCGGCAGACGAAACAGCGGCAGGCGCGGGCGGATCGCACGGCGAAGCAGGGAAACTGGCATGGGCGCAGGCAGGCAGTGATGGCGCGGCGCTGCAGCGGGCAGACGGCGCCGGAAACACGGCGGACTGCGAGTGAAGACCGACCAATGGTTGACAAAACATCAACGCGAATGGTCGGTAAAGGTGTCGCATCGGGCGACGTTAATTTGAATAATTAAGAGAGGAGTTGCAGAAGAGATACTTCAAAACGGCATGCCGCAGCGCGGCGCGGGCAATTCGAGTCGAGGCGATTGCGGAAACTGCCGGGGCTGCGTGAAACTCAGCCGACCACCAGGCCGCGTCCCATGCCACGCGCGCTGGCCTGGCCGTCCGGGCCGTAGAAATTGCCGCCGCTGGTCTGGACGCGCAGGACATTCAAGGCGCCCTGATTGCGCGCCATGTGACTGCTGATGAGGACACCGTTGATGCGATTGATTTCCTGTGCCTGGCGCGCCATGGCCAGCAAGCCGGTCCATGCCGAGACGGCTGCCGACTGCGCCAGCTTGCCTGCCGCGCGGGCGTCGATCCAGGCCTGCATGCCGGCTTCGCTGGCGGGATGCCCGGCAGCAGCGAGCAGCCGATGCCGCTTGGTGGCCAGTTCCGACATCAATGCGATGACCGGTCCCTTGCGTTCGGTGACCATCGTCAGCCCCTCGATGTCGGCGCTGATCAACAGCGCCTGCTCCTGCTGCAGCAGGTCGATCAGGGTCCGCGCGGCCTGCTGTTCCTGCAGCAGGCTGTCGGCTGGACTTGCACTCAGAATCACGGCACCGGGTACGACAGACATGTTTAACCTCTGGAAGGGCGAATCAAACCTTTGACGGTATCGATCAAGCCATCGGCGACCTTCCCGGCATCGACCTGGAAGCGCCCACTGGCGATCGCATCTTTAATTTCCTGCACTTTACTCACATCGAACACCGCATTGTCGTTCGAGGCGCCGGCCAAGGCCTGCGACTGGGACGACAGGCTGACGGTGTCGGTCGCCGTCTTGGCGACACCGGTCTTTTCGGTACTGCGTGAAGCACGCGTCTGGTTGGCGACCACTCCCAGTCCGGGTGCTTTCTTTGCTGCGTCATCAATTTTCATGGCGGTGTCCTCGTCTGATCGGGGCTTTTCCCCGGTCTGTGCCTTTGTATCGGCCACATTCGAACAAACTTTAGAATAAAGTTAGGAACGAACTCCAGATCAAACTCTAACCCGCTTTGCCAACCGATGCATCATTGCTCAGTCCATGCGTCGGATGTCCTGTCGCCATTCAGCGACTTCGAGGCAGTGACATGCCGGCACGACTTGTCAATTCAATATGCCGCTTCAATATGCCACTTCGACGATGCCACCGGCCTTGGCAATCCCGCTGATGACCAGTCCGGCCGGCGTGCGCGCCTGCACCGTCTGACCTTCCGTACCGTTACCGAGCGCGCGTGCTTCGGTGGTGACCTTGAATCCGGCGCCGGCCGACATCAGGCGGATGGTCTGGCCCATCTGCACCGCCGCTTGCGCGCGCAGCGTGTCCTGCCGCAGTGGCGCACCGAGTTGTAAGGATGACATCGTGGTGCGGCCTATTGCCATCGACGGATCGGTGATCACGCCGGCCGGCAGGATGCTCAGGTCGCCGCGCATGCGCGTGAAATCATTGTTGGTGATCGTCTGGCCCTGGGCCATCGGCGCCGCAGCGACCAGGTAATCGGCAAACACGTGCACATTGGCCGTGACATAAATGGTCCAGGGCGAGGGCGCAGTGCAGCGCACGCCGACCGAGGTCTTGCCCCAGACCCGGCTGCCATGCGCCAGGAATGGCTCCGGTTGCAGGCACGCGGGCAGGTTCATGCGGGCATCGACCTGACCGATCTCGATCTTCACTTCACCCGGCAGACCGGCGGTTTGCCGTTGCAGGAATTGTTCGACATTCACGCGCAGGGCGGCGGGATCCTGGCGCGGCTGTGACGGCATCGCTGCGGGTGTCGGGAGGGCCAGTTGTGCCTGCGCTGGCGGAACCTGTGCCTGTACCGGCTGCAGTGACAGCACAGCCAACGAGGCCAGCGCCGCCACCGGCGTGGATACTTTGGCAAGTGCGTTGGCAAGTGCGTTGACAACTGCGCGACAGAGAATTTGCATGATGGTCACCCGATTGATTTCGACCTCCATCGTAAGCCGCCGGGGTCCGGCCAAAGCCCTGAATAAACCCGGGTTTGAGCGTCTGATCGATCGATCGGGCGCCAACTGCGCTGGGTAGTATCCAGGCTATGCAAATCCCCTGGCACCCATGGTCAGGGAATCGACCGATGCGAACGAGTGGAAAACGGAGGACACGATGATCGGCAAACTGGATCAGGCAATGCAGTTCAACGAAGCGGCGCTGAGCCTGCGTGGACAGCGCCAGCAGATTCTGGCATCGAACATGGCCAATGCCGACACGCCGAACTACAAGGCGCGCGACATCGACTTCACCAAGGCGCTGCAAGGCGCCATGAGCCGCAACAGCGCAGCGCCGGCACTGGCCACCACGGCCTCGTCGCACCTGGCTGCCAGTGGCAGTGCAGCTGGCGCAGGCAGCAGCGGCGCCACCGCACCGCTGATGTACCGCACACCGATTCAGGCCAGCATCGACGGTAACACGGTCGAGATGGACAACGAACGCAATCAATTCACCGACAACGCGATTCGATACGAAGCCAGCCTGACGCTGCTCAGCGGCCAGATCAAGGGCCTGCTGGCCGCCATCCAGGGCTGAAGTCCAGGCTGAAATCAAGGTTAAGGAACAAGGAATCCACCATGTCGCTATTCAACATCTTCAATGTCGCCGGTTCGGCCATGAATGCGCAGTCGCAGCGCTTGAATGTCGTCTCCAGCAATATCGCCAACGCCGACAGCACCACCAGTTCCACCGGCCAGCCGTATCGCGCCAAGCAGGTCATGTTCCAGGCCCAGCAGATGGGCGGCCCCGATGCCACCGGCGTGAAGGTGTCGCAGGTGGTCGAGGACAAGGAAGCGCCGCGCCTGGTGTACGACCCGAAGCATCCGCTGGCCGACGAAAAAGGCTACGTCGCGATGCCCAACGTGAACGTGATCGAAGAAATGGTCAACATGATGTCGGCCAGCCGCTCCTATCAGACCAACGTCGACACCATGAATGCCGCAAAAAGCCTGCTCCTGAAAACACTTTCGCTGGGCCAGTAGGTCAGTTGATTCCGCCAGTTGATTTCATCCGATTCGCACGCAACGGCCGCAGCGGCCAACCAAGGAAACCATGAGCACCATTCCCGACAAATCTCTTTCACCTTCATACCTCGACAGCCTGAAGACCGGCACTGTCAAAAAAACCGACGACAACTCGACGGTGGCGCAGCAGGATCGTTTCCTGACGCTGCTGGTCACGCAGATGAAGAACCAGGATCCGCTGAACCCGATGGACAACGCCCAGGTCACCAGCCAGTTGGCGCAGCTGTCGACGGTCAACGGCATCGACAAACTCAACACCACGCTGGAAGCCTTGAAGGGAAATTACCAGTCCAGCCAGTCGCTGCAGGCAGCCTCGCTGATCGGCCACGGCGTGCTGTTGCCGGGTTCGACCATCGCGCTCGCCGAGGGCAAGAGCGTTTTCGGCATCGACCTGACCGAGGCGGCCGACAGTGTCAAGGTCACCGTCAAGGATGCCGCCGGCAAGGCGATCCAGACCATCAATCTGGGTTCGCACGAAATTGGAACCTTACCGCTGGCATGGGATGGCAAGACCGATACCGGCGCCCAGGCAGCCGATGGCAAATATACATTTTCGGTCGAAGCGATCCGGGGCGAGGCCAAATCGGCTGCCACCGCGTTGAGCTTCGGCCAGATCAGCAGCGTGTCCACCAATGCGGCGGGCGTGAAGATCAACGTGCCGAACGTGGGTGCTGTCGATATCGCGCAGGTCAGGCAATTCCTCTAGCGTTGCAGTGCGCTTTGCAAGCAGCTGTGCAAGCAAATTTCCAGTCAGGTTTTCAATTTAATGCAGCCGCCCGATGGGCAAGGAGAGCGAAATGGGTTTTCAACAGGGTTTAAGCGGTCTGAATGCGGCGTCGAAGTCACTCGAAGCTACCGGCAACAACGTCGCCAACGCCAACACGGTCGGCTTCAAGTCGTCGCAGGCGCAGTTCGCCGACGTCTACGCCAGCTCGCTCTCGGGCGGTGGCGGCGGTTCGACCCAGGTCGGCATTGGTGTAAAAGTCGCGGTGGTTGCGCAGGCATTTTCGCAAGGCAACGTCACGTCCTCGAACAATCCGCTCGACCTCGCCATCAACGGCGGCGGCTTCTTTCGCATGGATACCAACGGCACCATCGGCTACAGCCGTAACGGCCAGTTCAGCCTCGACAAGAATGGCGCCATTGTCAATGCCAACGGCGCCCACCTGACCGGTTACACGGCAAATTCGAACGGCGTCCTGTCGACCGGCGCGCCCGGCAACCTGGTGCTGAATTCGGCCGACCAGCCGCCGAAGCAAACCGTGACCGTGAATGCGGTCCTGAACCTGGATTCGAACAAGCCGAATTTGCCTGCAACGCCTGTCTTTTCGATCACCGATCCGACCACCTATACCAATGCGACGTCGGTGTCGGTCTTCGACAGTCTGGGTGTGGCCCACGTGTTCCAGACCTTTTTCGTCAAGGTTGCGCCGGTGGCGCCATCGACCTTCGGCACCTGGGACGTCTACGGTGCGGCAGACGACGTCGCCCTGGCCGGTGGCAAGATCGGCACGCTGGAATTCAAGACCGACGGCTCGCTGGTCAGCACCACGCCTTTGACGGCATCGATCCCCATCACGAATTCGGCGGCCACGCCGCTGCCGCTGAAAATCGACTACACCGGAACGACCCAATACGGTTCGGTCTTCAGCGTCAACTCGTTGAAACAGGATGGTTTTGCTTCCGGCCGGCTGTCGGGATTCAACACCGGCGCCGACGGCATCATCACGGGCCGCTACACGAACGGCAAATCGACCGTGCTGGGACAGGTCGCGCTGGCGAACTTCACCGACCTGAATGGCCTGAAGCCGCTGGGCGACAACCTGTGGGCAGAATCCGCCGCCTCGGGTCCGCCGCTGGTGGCGCCGCCGGGTTCCGGCAGCCTGGGCGTGCTGCAATCGTCGGCGGTGGAAGACTCCAACGTCGACCTGACCGCCGAGCTGGTGAATCTGATCACGGCGCAGCGGTTTTACCAGGCCAATGCCCAGACCATCAAGACCCAGGATCAGGTGCTGCAGACGCTGGTGAACCTGCGTTAAACATTGCATCAAGCGGTTTGACCGGAGCGCGCGCCGCCAGATTTGGCAGCGCCCGGTTCTTTCCCCATCCCCCCGTATCACGATTGCCCGTAACAGCAGGAGAATTCGATGGACCGACTGATCTACACCGCGATGACCGGCGCCAAGCACATCATGGAGCAGCAGGCCAATACCGCGCACAACCTGGCCAACGTCAGCACCACCGGTTTCCGGGCCCAGCTCGATTCGTTCCGGGCCATACCGGTGATCAGCGACAGCCTGCCGACACGGGCCTTCGTGGTCGATTCGACGGTCGGTACCGATTTCACGCCCGGCGCGTTCCAGGAAACCGGACGTTCGCTGGACGTCGCCGTGCAGGGCAAGGGCTGGCTGGTGGTGCAGCTGGAAGACGGCAGCGAAGCCTATACCCGTCAAGGCAGCCTGAAGACCAGCGAGAACGGCTTGCTGCAGACCTCCAACGGTCTGTCGGTGCAGGGCGACGGCGGACCGATTTCGATTCCGCCGGACGTGAATGTCTCGATCGGTGGCGACGGCACGATTTCCTCCACCGAGCGCAGCGGCAAGCCGGGCCAGGCATCGGCCATCGGCCGCCTGAAGCTGGTCAATCCACCGGAAGACACGCTGGTGCGCGGCGACGATGGCCTGTTCCGCATCAAGGGTGGCGCCACCGCCGATGTCGATCCGAACGTGCGCCTGGCCAGCGGTGCGCTGGAAGGCAGCAACGTCAACGCGGTCGACGCGATGGTCAGCATGATCAGCCTCGGCCGACAGTTCGAGATGCACATGAGCTTGCTGAAAAACGCCGAGAGCAACGCTGCCAAAGCCAGTCAGTTCATGGCTTTGAGCTAAGCACCCGGGTAGCACAATGAAGTCTGCACTGCGTCTGCATTGCAGTCTGGATTCAGGAGATTAAAATGATTCGTTCGCTATGGATTTCAAAGACCGGTCTGGATGCGCAGCAAACGCAAATGGACGTCATCGCCAATAACCTGGCCAATGTCAGCACCGCCGGTTTCAAGCGGTCCCGCGCGGTCTTCGAGGATCTGTTGTACCAGACTCTGCGGCAGCCCGGCGCCCAGTCGTCGCAGCAGACGCAACTGCCGAGCGGCCTGCAACTGGGTACCGGCGTGCGTCCGGTCGCCACCGAACGCATCTTCACGCAAGGCAATCTGCAGCAGACCAGCAATTCGAAAGACCTGGCCGTCAACGGCGAAGGATTCTTCCAGGTGCTGCTGCCGGACGGTACCGCTGCCTACACCCGCGACGGTTCCTTCCAGGTCGACAATCAGGGCCAGCTGGTGACCTCCAGCGGTTTCGTCATCCAGCCGGCCATCACCATTCCGGCCAACGCGCAATCGATCACGGTCGGACGCGACGGCACCGTGTCGATCTCCACGCAGGGCTCATCTACCCCGACCCAGGTCGGAACGCTGCAGCTGTCGACCTTCATCAACAACGCAGGGCTGGAGAGCCGTGGCGAAAATCTCTACGTCGAGACCGGTGCGTCCGGCAATGCCAGCGCCAACACGCCGGGCACAAACGGCGCGGGATCGATCTCGCAGGGTTACATCGAAACCTCCAACGTCAACGTGACCGAGGAACTGGTCAACATGATCCAGACCCAGCGCGCTTACGAGATCAACAGCAAGGCGATCACGACCTCCGACCAGATGCTGCAAAAGCTGTCGCAGCTGTAAGCGGCTGATCCGTCACGAAAATGCACAGGCCATGAAACCAATCTCCACTTCGTTCAAGCGGGTCAAGTTGTTCGCCGGCGCCGCGCTTGCCGCACTCGCTGGCGGTTGCGCCACCACGCCGAGCTCGATCGTGCAGATGCCGACCACCACCGTGGCGCCCCCGGCGAGGTCGGCACCGGTTGCCAATGGCGCGATCTTCCAGGTCGCGGCGTACCGGCCGATGTTCGAAGACCGCCGTGCGCGGCTGGTCGGTGACATCCTGACCATCGTCATTACTGAAAAAACCACTGCGGCCAAGGCGGCCGGCGATTCTGCGAGCCGCACCAACAGCGCCTCGTTCACGCCGTCGTCGCTGTTCGGCCTGTCGGGAGCTGCGCGCGCCAACCTGACTCTGTCGGCCTCCGGCGCGAGCAAGTTCGAAGACAAGGGCGCTGCCAGCTCCAGCAACAATTTCAATGGCGTGATCGGTGTCACCGTGCTCGACGTTCTGCCCAACGGCAACCTGGTCGTCAGTGGCGAGAAGCAGGTCGCCTTCGACCGCGGCGCCGAATTCATCCGTTTTTCCGGTGTCATCAATCCGGACACGATCCTGGCTGGTAACACCGTGCCGTCGACCCAGGTGGCCGATGCGCGCGTGGAGTACCGCACCAATTCGCGGCTCGACAAGGCCGACGTGATGTCGGCCCTGACCCGTTTTTTCTTGAGCGCCTTGCCGCTCTGAGTGAGGCTTTCGCATGAAACTTGACCGACTTTTACCTGCCATCGTGGCCTCGGCCGCGCTGCTGATTGGCATGGATTGCCATGCGGAGCGCTTGAAGGATCTGGCGTCGATCCAGGGCGTGCGGCAAAACCAGTTGATCGGTTACGGCCTGGTCGTCGGTCTTGACGGCAGCGGTGACCAGACTACCCAGACACCGTTTACCGTACAGAGCGTGGTCAGCATGCTGCAGCAACTGGGCGTCAATCTGCCGCCCGGCACGACGCTGCAATTGAAGAATGTCGCCGCCGTCATGGTGACGACCTCACTGCCTGCATTCGCGCAGCCGGGTCAGACGCTGGACGTCACGGTGTCGTCGATGGGTAACGCAAAAAGCATCCGCGGCGGCACCCTCCTGATGACGCCATTGAAGGGCGCCGACGGCCAGATCTATGGCATGGCACAGGGTAACGTGCTCGTCGGCGGTGTCGGCGCCTCGGCGGCGGGCGCCTCGAAGGTCGTCAATCATTTGAGCGTCGGTCGCATTTCCGCCGGCGCCACGGTCGAGCGCGCCGT
>JAYUWF010000260.1:0-4329 GCA_043753685.1 Herminiimonas sp. | reverse complement strand
GCTGCGCATTCTCGAAACTGATGCGCTCGATGCGCAGCGGACCGGTGAGACCACCGTGCACGCCTTCGACCTGCAAGCCCGGCCCGACGCTGCGCACCACGCTGGCAAAGGTCGCGGCGGCGCCGCGCTCGGTGACCAGGAGCCAGGCCGCGGCTGCCAGCAGCATGCTCAGCAACAGCAGCACCGTCACCAGGATCAGGCGCCAAGGCGACCGCCGCGTACGGCCGAGTTCCGGGGCCGCCGGCTTGGTATCGTGCAGGGGCGCATTCGGTGGCGCGGAGGATCGATCAGAACGCATGTCAGAACGCATAACCCACCGAAAAGTGCAGGCGTGGCTTGCGCACCGCGTGGCCGTAGGCGAGGTCGAGGTTGACCGGGCCGATCGGACTGCGCCAGCGGCCGCCTACGCCAGAACCCTGCACCGGGCGCCAGTCGCGCCAGGCATCGGCGGCATTGCCGGCGTCGTGGAATACGGCTGCGCCCCAGACCGGGGTGATGCGGTACACCAGTTCGGCGCTGGCCAGCGCGAACATGCGACCGCCGACGATCGCGCCGTCCTGCGCCACGCCCAGGCTGTTGTAGGCATAGCCGCGCACCGTCTGGTCGCCGCCGGTGCGAAACAGCAGGTCGCCTGGAATTGTCTGGCGCGGTGCACCCGTGATCTGTCCGACTTGTGCACGCAGGATGGTTTGCCAGCGCGGTGACGGTTCGGCCAGCCAGGTCGCATGCAGGGTGGCGCGCAAGAGCGCCTTGCGATTGACCAGTCCGGGTGGGCCGGCATCGATTTCGAGGGTGGTCTGGGTGCCGCGCTGTGGCGCCAGCAGATTGTCCAGGCGGCGCCAGGTATGCACCCATGTGGCCACGAGTGCCTGGCGATGATTGACGACGACCGCGCCGATGCGTTCCTTGTCGCCGAAGTAGGCAATTCCCCAGATCTGCTCATTGACGCGGTTCGGGCTGGCCAGATGCGCGCCCAGGTTGATCTTGTCGCTGGTTTCGCCAACGATGTCGCTGCGTTCGTAATGCGCGCCGACGCTCGGGCGCCAGCCATTCTCGCGCGCCGGAAACGCCAGGTCCGCGCCCAGCAGGCGGGTCAGGCGATCGACTTTCAGTTCCGAATCGAGCCGCCAGTTGTGGCCCATGAACTGACGGTCGAGCCACTTGACCTGCGCCCGTGGACCGCTGTTGGTGGAAAACCCGACCCCCAGGCTCAGGCGCTTGCGTTCGTTTTCAATCAAGTCGAGCCGTACCGGTACCGCCTGTGCCGTGGCGGGATCGACCTCGATGGTCGCAAAGACGGAGCGGAAATAGCCGCTGTCCTGCAATTGCGACTGCAATTCATTGAGTTTTTCCTGTGAATAGGGCTCACCCGGTACGATCGGATTGAGCGGATCGACCAACGAACGCGGATAGCGCTTCAATCCCTGGATCTGCAGGTCGCCGAAGGTGAACGCCGGCCCGGAATCGACGTTCAGCCGCAGTTGCGCGCGCTGCGTTTGCGGGTCTACATAAGCTTGGCTGTCGGCAATCCGCGCGGCCGGATAGTCGCGCGTCAGCAAGTCTTTCAGGACAGCGCTCTTGGCATTGTCCCAGCCGTCCTGACGAAACACATCGCCTTCGCGCAAGCTCCACTCGCGCCGGATCCGCGCCATGCGTTCTGGCTTCCCGGTGGTCTCCGCCGCGATTGCGCCAGCGAACTTGATCTCGACCTTCTCGACCGTGGTCGCAGGACCCGGATCGATGGCGAAGCGCACCAGCAAGCGGCCGGGCTGGCGTTCGACGGTGGTGGTGACGGTTGGATTGAAGTACCCGGCGGTGGCCAGAAGTTCCTTGGCCTGACGTGGCGTGATGCCGATCAAGCCCTGTGCTTCGCGCTCGCTCAGATCGCGGTCCGCCAGGTGGCGGTTGATGTCCAGGAATTCCTGCAGCAGGCCGGTCAGCGCACCGGCACCGCTGAAGTCCACTGCCAGCGCGACGATCTTGTCGCCATCGTCGTCGGTCGCCGGCGTCTGGGCGGCGCTCTGCGGCGCGGCAAGATCGGAATTTCCAGGCTCCTGTGCGTGGGCCGGAGCCGAGGCTGCAGCCGCCATCACCACCATCACTGGCAGCATCGACCGCAGCACGCACCTGCGCATTGCTTGCAAGACCCGCTTCAACCCGGCACCGATTGCTGCGGGTCCAGGTAGCTGCGCAGGGCAGCAGCGTCAGGACGATGGAGAATCAAAGGTTCGGTTCCGATGCAGGTGGCGTGAATGACGGTTGCCGCCAGGTGAATCAGAAAACCGATTCTCGGCAAAACCGTGTGGTTCGGCATTATTTTATGCATGCCGGCTAGGAATGGTAACAGTGCCGGCAAAAACGCCGTGTTGGCTAACGTACAGTCGCGGCGACCCGGGGCGGGTACGATTTGTGCAGCGCAATAAAATTCAAGCAATACCGAAACAGGCTCTTACTGAAAACGACCCATGTTGAAAGCATTTGGCAAGCTCTGGCTGCGCGGCGCAAAGCGGCTGGCAAAAGCCCAGCAATCGCAGCAAAAAAAGTTACAGAAGCAACTCGTCAAGGCGGTCGCCGGAACTTCGCTCAAGAAAGCGCGCAAGACAATCAAGCGTGTGTCGGGGCTAACTGGCGTACCGCTGCAAGGCGACGCTGGCACGCGCAAGCGCCGGACCATTACAGTAAAAAAAGTGAGGTTAGCGAAGGCAGTGATCGGGTCAAGCAATGTGCCACTGACAGCCGGCGGAAGCTGGACCCGTTCCTACCTCTCGTCGCTGGAGGTGGATGCGCGCCTGACGCCGCGCCGCATGAACAGCTGGCTATTCGTACCGGATGCCGCAGGCGCGCTGGCCACCGCAGCCAGCGCCATGCCGCTGGTGGTCATGCTACATGGGTGCGATCAAAGCGCTGCGGACTTTGCGCACGGCACGCGAATGAACCTGCTGGCGGTGCGCTACGGATTTGCAGTTCTCTACCCGGAGCAATCCTTGCGTGCCCATGCGCAGCGCTGCTGGCCGTGGTATCAGACCGGATTCCAGCGTGGCGGCAATGAAGTTGCCATGGTCGCCGGCATGATCGAAAAAGCGATTGCACAACACGGCTTCGACCCGTCCCGGGTGTACGTGGCCGGACTGTCGGCGGGCGCTGCGATGGCGCAGACGCTGGCATTGCGGCGGCCGGATCTGATCGCCGCAGTCGCGTCGCATTCAGGCCCGGTATTTGGCGCCGCAGATTCGCGCATGCGCGCGCTGTCGATCATGCAGCATGGCGCAAGCGATCCGTTGCAGCCGATCCTTGCGCTGCAGCGTGATTACCCGGACTTTCCTGGGATGCCGGCCCTGATCGTGCAGGGGGCGCACGACAGCCTGGTGCGACCGGTCAATGCGCGCCAGCTGGTGGAGCAATTCCGCTTGCTGAACCGGCTGCCGTCGGGCGCGCCGGGGCCGGTGCTGGAGCGCGCCGCGCGCGGCAAGAACGATGCGTTTCGAATCGACGATTATCGCCAGGGGCGGCGCGTGCTGGTGCGCCTGTGCGAGGTGGCGCATCTCGGCCATGCCTGGAGCGGCGGCGATGCAACGCTGCGCTACAATTCGGCCAAAGGGCCTGATGCCAGCGCCTTGCTGTGGGATTTTTTCAAGCGACATCGGCGGCTCGGGCATCACGCCCACACGCCATCCGGGACACCACCATGACAAAACCGTTTTCCGCCGCCTGCGAGCGCAACCGCGATCCCATCCTGGCGGTCATGCGCACGGAGTTGCAGGGTCCTGCCCGGGTATTGGAAATCGGCAGCGGCACTGGCCAGCATGCCGTGCACTTTGCCGCGCATCTGCCACAGCTGCAGTGGCAAACCAGTGACCTGGCCGAAAACCACGACGGCATTCGCGCGTGGCTGGAGGAGGCGAACTTGCCGAACGTGATGCAGCCGATCACTCTCGACATGGCAGCGGCCGACTGGACGGACAAGCTCGCCGGTGACGGGTTTTCAGTGGTCTACACCGCCAACACAAGCCACATCATGGCATGGTCACAGGTTGAGTCGATGATCGCCGGCATCGGGCTTTTGCTGCCGAGCGGCGGACTGTTGTTCGTGTATGGGCCTTTCCATTATGGCGGCATGCCGACCAGTGCAGGCAATGCGCAATTCGATGTGGCGTTGCGCGCGGATGCGCCGCATCGCGGAATCCGCGACATTGAAGCCATCCAGAGACTGACGGCAGAACATGGCCTGCATCAGTTGGATGATCATGAAATGCCGGCCAACAATCGCCTGCTGATCTTTCAGCGTTCCGGCGTTTCTGGTTGAAACAGGGACGAGAGGAGCAGGGTGCG
>JAYUWF010000259.1:0-4334 GCA_043753685.1 Herminiimonas sp. | reverse complement strand
GACGGCCTGTCCGGCATGGTCGCCGGCAAGCTGTTCGGCGTGTTCGACTTCGACCTCAACGGCAAGACCGCATTCTGGTACAGCCTGTGCGTGCTGTTCTTGCTATTCGTCCTGCTGCGCCGGATCGTCAATTCGCCGTTCGGCCTGTCGCTGGCCGGTATCCGCGAAGGCGGCAGGCGCATGCCGGCGATCGGCGCCGATGTGCCGCGCCGGCTGACCGCGATCTTTACACTGGCGGCGGCGGTCGCCGGCGTGGCGGGCGCCTTGCTGGCGCAGACCACGCAATTCGTCGGCATCGATTCGCTCGGTTTTCCGCGCTCGGCGGAACTGCTGATCATGCTGGTACTGGGTGGCACCGGACGCCTGTACGGCGCCTTGATCGGCGCGGCGGTCTTCATGCTGGCGCAGGATTACATCGCGGGTCTGAATCCCGCTTACTGGCAGTTCTACATCGGTCTGCTGCTGGTGATGATCGTGCTGTTCGCGCGCGGCGGCATTCTCGGTGGGCTGGCGCTGCTGCGCGAGCGCATCGGCGAGCGCCTGCTTGAGCGCCGGCGCACGTCGCTGTCAGGCAAGCCTGACGACAACGTTGCCGGAGGTTCGCGATGAGCCTGATCCTGCGCACCGAAGGGCTGTCGCGCGCCTGGGGCGCCTTCAAGGCCAACAGCGATATTTCGCTGACCTTCGCTGCCGGCGCCCGGCATGCCCTGATCGGTCCGAACGGCGCCGGCAAGACCACCTTCATCAATTTGCTGACCGGCGGCCTGGCGCCGACCTCCGGGCGGGTTTTTTTCGGCGACGAAGACATCACGACGCTGTCCCAGCATCAGCGCGTCAAGCGCGGCATTACCCGCACCTTCCAGATCAATACCCTGTTCCCCGGCCTGACGGTGCTGCAATCGGTGCTGCTGGCGATCTGCGAGCGGCGCGGCCTGCAATCGAACTGGTATCAGACCGTGGCCAGACGCAGCGATGAAATCGACGAAGCGATGGCGCTGCTGGCCTCGCTCAAGCTGGCCTCGGAAGCCGACCGCATCACGCGCAATCTCCCCTACGGCAAACAGCGCCTGGTCGAGATTGCACTGGCGCTGGCGACCAAGCCACGCGTGCTGCTGCTCGACGAGCCTGCTGCCGGCATTCCTTCGTCTGAAAGCGTCGAACTGTTCGAAGTGATTGCCGAACTGCCGCGCGACGTCAGCATCGTCTTCATCGAGCACGACATGGGCCTGGTATTCCGCTTCGCCGAACGCATCACGGTGCTGGTGGGCGGCAAGGTGCTGACCGAGGGCACGCCGGCGGAAATCGCGGCCGACCCGCGCGTCAGGGAAGTCTATCTGGGCGAGGCCGAACATGAATGAGTTGCTGCGCCTGGATCGCGTCAGTGCCGGCTACGGCGAGGCGGTGGTTCTGGAAGATATTTCCTTCACCCTGCGCGAAGGCGACAGCCTGGCGCTCCTGGGGCGCAACGGGGTTGGCAAAAGCACTTTGCTGGTCACCCTGATGGGGTTGGCGCGCCAGCATGGCGGCACGATTTCCTGGCGCGGTGGCGACCTGGCGCGGGTGGCCACCTATCGCCGTGCGCATGCCGGCCTGGGCTGGGTGCCGCAGGAGCGGTGCATGTTTCCCTCGCTGACAGTCGAAGAGCATCTGACGGTGGTGGCGCGTCCCGGCGAATGGAACCTGGAAAAGGTCTACGAAATTTTCCCGCGCCTGCACGAGCGGCGCGCCAACCTCGGTAACCAGCTCTCCGGCGGCGAACAGCAAATGGTCGCCATCGCCCGCGCCCTGATGACCAATCCACAGCTGCTGTTGCTGGACGAACCGATGGAAGGCCTGGCGCCGATCATCGTCCAGGAATTGATGGGCGTGATCCGGCGCCTGGTCAGCGGACAGATGGCGGTGATCGTGGTGGAGCAGCATGCACGGCTGGCACTGTCGCTGACCGAGCGCGCGATCGTGCTCGATCGCGGCCGAATCGTGCACGATTCCGACAGTGCCAGTCTGATCGCCGATCCGCAGACGCTGGACCGGCTGATTGCGGTTGCCTGATGCGCGTTCAGTTCTGCACGAAGGCGATCAGCGTGCCGGGATCGGTCGCCGTCACGCCATTGGTGGGAACGCCGGTGGCGATGATCACATAGCGCCCATTGCTGCGGTAAAGATTGAAGCGGGCAGTGGTGCCATTGCTGACCGTGTCGTTGCTGAGGTTGACCAGCGAGGCGGGTGCATTCGTCACCCGCGCCGGACTCCGATCATATTGGGTTAGCGTCAGATTGGCACTCGCATCGAATGCCAGCGTCGCGCTCGGCGCGCCCTTGGACTGGGTGCCGACATTGTCCTGCCCACAATTTTCATAGCCGCTGAACGTCAACCCCTTGAGCAGCGTGACATCGGTCAGCTTGACCGCCTGCGGATCGAATAGTACATAGCGGCTGCGAACCTTGTCGGCGCCATTGTTGTTGCCGCATAGCGTGAACGTATTCTGGGTCGGCACGCTGGCGCACATGGTCAGTCCGCTGGAATTGATACTGCAATTGCCGGCGTTCAAAGTGGTTCCCGCGTACTCCCGGCCTTCCAGGCTCAGCGTGTTGCCGGTAATGGAAGCGCTGCCGACATTTCCCGGATTGCCGAGGCGATAAAAGGAGAATTTCTGCAGTGGCGCCAGCGTGGCGCCAGGTGCCGCTGCGGGGCCCGGTGCAGGGCCCGGTGCGGGTGCGGCTGCAACGGGGGTGGCGCCCGGCGCGGCTGCTGCTGGTGTCGCGGTCGCCGCCGGTGCGGTTGCTGTTGCCGGTTTCGGCGTGTCGCCGGGTGCGACCACGCCATTGCTGACTGCTGCCGCATCGACGGTAGCGCCGGCATCGGCGACGGCTGCCGCCGGCTTGGAGTTGTTGCCGCCACCGCCGCAGGCGGCAAAGGTGACGATGCAGGATGTCACGGCAACGATGGTGCGTTTTTTGATGGCAGGTACCGACGCTTCGGTGGTCGTGGAATGGAGTCGTTTCATTAAGTCGCCCTTAGAAAATGGAATGGAATGGAATCGCCGAAATGCAGTGGCTGCCGCGAGTGCGCGGGGACGAATCCTCGCGATGACAGCGCCGGAGTCAATGCTGGAGTTCACTACTGGACGTCAGTCGACCAGAGGGCAGTACGACTGTTGATGCAAGAGCTAGAAACCGTGCGTCAGCGTCGGCAGCGCAATGCTGGTGCCAAGCGTTGGCGCCGAATACCAGGGACTGCGTGCCGGCGCCAGGTACCACGCTGCGATAGCAGATCCGCGCTGGGACCCTCTTACGAAGCCAGGTAGTTGCGCCAGTTCGTCGAGCGTGTCAGCAGAGCCTGTTAGCCGAGTTGGGTCCGCGCTCAGTCCGATTCGCATTCAATTTAAACAATTTGGGGTCGTGCGGACTTACGATTTGTCAAAAAATCAAGATCGCCAAAGGCAGTTGGAACAGTGCACGCGTCGTTGTCTTGAAAAGCCGCGTGCGGTGTGAATCATCGTGATGAGCGATGAAAGCAGGCGAGTAAGGAGCCAGCTAGGACAGGCTCCAGGCATTGACAAAAAAAATCCCGCCGGCGGAGCGCGGGCGGGGTCGGGTGATAACGAGGATTACTGCTTGCAGCGGAACTCCGCTCGATTACTTGCCAGTGTCCTTCATGTTCAGGAACTTGTCGAACTCGACGTTGTAAAGTTCGTTGCCTACCTTTTCGACCCGCCGCACATAGACGGTCTGCACCACGTCGCGGGTTTGCGCGTCGATCGTGATCGGACCGCGCGGACTGTTGATCTTCATGCCGCGCAGGATCGCCATGGCGCGGTCGCCGTCGACCTTGCCATTGAGCTTGCGCACCACTTCATAGATCGCCGCCATGCCGTCGTAACCGGCGACGGCCATGAAGTTCGGCCGACCGGCGCCCGGGTTTGCCTCGGCAAACTGCTTCAGGAACATCTTGTTTTCCGGCGAAGCATGCGCTGCCGAATAATGGAAGGTGGTGATCACGCCCAGCGTCGCATCGCCCATCACCGGCAGCACGTGATCATCGGTCAGGTCGCCGGTGGCGATGACCTTGATGCCGGCTTCGGCCAGGCCGCGCTCGCGGTAACCCTTCATGAATGCCACCCCCTGTTCACCGGCGGGCACGAAGATGAACACCGCTTCCGGCTTGGCGTCCTTGATGCGCTGGATGAACGGTGCGAATTCAGGATTGCGCAGCGGTACCCGGATCGATTCGGTCACCTGGCCGCCACCGCCGATGAAATTGGTCTTGAACGCGGTTTCGGCATCGATACCGGGACCGTAATCGGCCACCAGCGTCACCACCCGCTTGATGCCATT
>JAYUWF010000258.1:0-4339 GCA_043753685.1 Herminiimonas sp. | reverse complement strand
TCGCTCGACCCGGCCATGCGCGGCTGGATGAACGACGGCAAGTCGTACATTCGCCCGGTCGCCATCGACGAAGTAATGCGCGCCGGCGGCGCAGGCGTGGTGGTCGCGTCCAAATCGCCGAAATTCGCCGTGGGCGATACGGTATGTGGTGGTACCGGGGTGCAGCAATACTGGCTGGGGGCGGCCGACGACAAGACGGCTGGCTTCTACAAGATCGATCCGGCTGCCGCACCCATCCCGAAATACCTGAATGCACTCGGCATGCCCGGCATGACCGCCTACTTCGGCTTGCTCGAAGTCGGCTTGCCCAAGGCCGGCGAAACCGTGGTGGTGTCGGGTGCCGCCGGTGCCGTCGGTCAAACCGTCGGCCAGGTCGCCAAGCACATGGGTTGTCGCGTAGTCGGGATTGCCGGCGGCAAGGACAAGTGCGACTTCGTGGTCAACGAACTCGGCTTCGATGCCTGCATCGATTACAAAGGTGGCTCGGTCAAGGACGGCTTGAAGGAGCATTGTCCCAAAGGCGTCGACGTCTATTTTGACAATGTTGGCGGCGACATTCTCGACGCGGTCCTGACCCGGATCAACCTGAAAGCCCGCATCGTCATCTGCGGTGCCATTTCCCAGTACAACAACACGACACCGGTCAAGGGACCGGCCAACTACCTGTCCCTGCTGGTCAACCGTGCGCGGATGGAAGGCATCGTGGTCTTCGACTATGCCGACCGCTATCATGTCGGCGTCGCGGAGATGGCCAAGTGGATGCAGGCGGGAACGTTCAAGACCCGTGAGGATATCGTGCAAGGGCTGGAAAATTTTCCGGAAACGCTGCTGATGCTGTTCGAAGGCAAAAACTTCGGCAAGCTGATCCTGCAGGTGGCAGATGCTTAAGGCCTGAGGCTTGCAACGTTTGACCAGATGTAAAAACGCCGCGAATCGATCGCGGCGTTTTTACATCTTGAGTCTGATTCAAATCCCGATCAGTTACGAACCACTTTCTTGTACTCGTTGGTGCGCGTATCGACCTCGATCACGTCATCCTGGCTGACGAACAGCGGTACCTGGATCGTGTGGCGATTTGCTTCGATTGCGTTCTCGAGCCTGGCTTCCTTGAGGACGTTACCCGAGGTATTGCCCTTGACGGCAGGCTCGGCATACACGACCTGGCGCTGGATCGTGATCGGCAATTCCACCGAGATCGCCTTGCCGTCGTAAAACACCGCTTCGCATTCCATGCCGTCCTTCAGGTAATGCAATGCATCGCCCAGGTTTTCTTCTTCGATCTCGTACTGGTTGTACTCTTCATCCATGAAGACGAACAAGGGGTCAGCGAAATATGAAAACGTTACCGGCTTCTTGTCGAGCACGACGACTTCGAACTTGTCGTCGCCGCGAAAAACGTTTTCCATCGGCGCGCCGGTCAGCAGATTCTTCGTCTTCCACTTGTAGGTGAAGCCCGTGCGGCTCGAACCATTGACATCGGAACGCAGCACGATGAATGGTTTGCTATCAACCATGATGATGTTGCCAACACGAATTTCTTTTGCAGGTTTCATAGGGAGTGATCGTAAAGATTGAGTAGTTAAAATCAACTGTCGCTTGAACGCCGTCGGCGCCATGCGCCGGGAACCAATGCGAGACAGAGTCAGGGCAACCGCGAATTATAGCGGGTTTTTGCTGTCTTTCGACATCACCGACGCGGCGAATTTCAGCATGTTCGAGGTCAGGTCGCCATTTTCCAGCATCGCCTGCTGCCAGGCAGCTGCCCTGGTCGTCATCATCGGCAAATCTGCTGCAAATTCTTGCCACATTAGCGACCATCGCTCCCGGTCTTGCGCAACGGACCCGGCGCTCTCGGCACCGGCATCATTCCATCCAAGCCAGAAGCGAACCATGCCATTCATGCCCTGCGCATGACGCTGCAAGAAAGCGTTTAATTTCTTGTGATGCAAGTGCTCATCCTGCGGATAAATATGCCAGACAAAGGGCTTGCCAGCCCACTGCGCACGAACGAACGAATCTTCCCCGCGTACCACGTTCACATCGCACGACCACAGTAACCTGTCGTAATCGGGCTGCGACAGAAACGGCACTACACGTACCGTGAGTCCACCCTGCGTGCGCACGGTGCCCGGCTTTGCCTCCGCCTCCAGAAACGCCTGGACAGCGTCGACGGCCACACCTTCCGGGACGAGGCAGGTTATCCGTCGTTCTCTCGCCTGCCAGACATCGAACAGGGAAGTGACTGGTGCATGCGGATAGCAGAACAACGAAATCTTGACGGCCGCAGCTTCCTCATGCGTCACCCCTACCCGGTCGAGAAACGCAGTCTTCTCGCGCGGATTCGATTGAAAACGGTCGCGCTCGTCCAACAACGAGCACTCGCGCAACAAGCCGCCGGTTTTGGCGGTAAAACCAGGGAAGAAAAAATACTTCATCAACGGCATGCGGGGATGCGGTGAAGGCAAGGTGTGGCAGCCTTCAACCCATGCCTCGGCACTCAACCCTTCCAGATTGAGCCATGCCGGACGCGGGTTGCAGGCAGCCATTGCGGCAATATAGCTCTCCGGAATATCACATCCAAAGAACTCGATGACGATATCGGCGATATCACATGCCGCAAACTCCTTCGAGTCATCAATCCAATGTCGAACGGTCACGCCCTCAACGGTTTGCACGTCTGCACCCGGTTCGACACAGTCGCACAGCCGCCGAAAACTGTGCAGGTCATCGACCCACAAGGTTACATCGGCGCCATGCTCATGGCAAAGCTGCCGGGACAAGCGCCAGCAAATACCGATGTCACCATAGTTGTCGACAACCTTGCAAAAGATCGCGACGGCAGTTGCATGCTGTTTCAGGTAGGCCATTAAAAAGATCTTGAAGTGGGATGAAAAGATGCGGCCGAACGTTTCGCTGTGCTGCACAGCAGCACCAATGCCATTCCGCAAATCCTACAGGCGAATCGGGCGATTTCTGATATCCCGTATTTCAGATCGAGAGCAATCTAACAACCAGGCCCGAGCGACAACGTAAGCCGGTAAAACCGGTAACGCGTTAATGCAAGAACAGGCTGACCGAAGTTTCAAAGGAGGAAGGCGTTAGTTGGATCTTCTCATGTTGCAAGGTCTGATTGTGCAAATAATGGATGCCGGCCGACAAGCGCTACGGGAATTGAAGTCGTCAACTCACAGTACTTTTTTCACTCACAGGAGAGCAACATGAACTTTTTAATCTGGATCGTCGTCGGCGGCATCATCGGTTGGCTAGCGAGTATGGTCATGCGTACTGACGCACAACAAGGCATGTTCTTGAACGTGATCGTTGGAATCGTTGGTGCGATGCTGGGTGGCTGGTTGATCGCACCGCTACTCGGTCAAGGCACGATCAATTCAAATGACTTCAGCCTTGGTGGCCTGGCCGTGTCGTTCGTCGGCGCCTTGATCCTTTTGGCGGTCGTGAACCTGGTACGTCGTGGCAGCCCACGTTAAGCCCTGAGTTCGCACAAAACGCAGGCAAATGCCTGCGTCACGAATTTTAAAAATCCCGTTTCATCCAAGCGATGACGCGGGATTTTTTAATAGTTGTCGCTGATAAGCGCGTTCGACGAAAAAAGTCATACACACTGCAAAATTTTTCCTGAGGGCTTTCGATGCCATTCAAAGCGCAGGAAATGCATCGGATCGGATGCCTGCGACAACGGGGCGCACCCCACCAGGATTTCTTCCATCTTCATTGCGGCCCATTCGACAGATAGTGATTTCCATTGATAGGCAACTCGAGCCAGGTATCACAATGGATCGCAGAAACCTGTTTCAAACTATTTTTTGAAAACTCAAACGGAAAACCTTCGAAAACACCGTGATTTCAAAATTGACACATTTAGCGTGGAACCGATGCAGTCCGACGCTGTGGCGTATCCAATTCAGATCTCATCTGATCAGGGTCAAAAACTGGCACGTCAACGCCCCTCCCTCATGCCGCAGTGCCGCATAAAATGTCAATAAGGAATAGCAATTTTGCAAAATATTTTCGTACTAAAGGCGACCGTTTCGCATTTGACTACAAATTCCAAAGATCGCCACAATACGATGTTTAACACAGGGAAAGTTAGCTGCCGATCGACCCATCTCGGCACGGGACCGGATTTAAGCAGCGGATGAAACCGATCTATAGGTGGATTCGCCCGTCGAAAAGTCCAGCACGCGGCGCTGCACAAAGTCCGTGCCACGTGCCTTGTGTTTCAAAGGCGGATCCTTCTGATACCCAAATGTTCGACCATCACACTTGGAACGGCGATGCTAAAAATCTCTTTTAATATGTACAAGCACTTGGGTGTCAA
>JAYUWF010000257.1:0-4348 GCA_043753685.1 Herminiimonas sp. | reverse complement strand
ATGCCTCGATCGGTGATTGCCGACGATCGCATCGGCGCACAGGAATCATTTCGGTTGAAAGAACGCGGGACTCGGGCGGGAGGGCCGCCGGGTGAAATTGGCGTCGTTCGATTGCCCACATCGTTCCCATACGAGGAAGCAACGGTAACTATGCTGCAGCAATAAGTCGGTACGGTAACTCGCATAGGCCCCCGACCGGCGGCACGCTAGCCCGGTTACGCATCCGATCTCGCTCCCCGACCAGGCGCGTTGCCGCAGGTTTGCTGCTATTCTGACAAGTCCGTGACCGATGGGCACAATTCCGCGAACATCAGGCGCGATCCGATGCCCGCTCTCGTTTTTGACAACCAATGAAACTACTCGACCCCCGCACCCAGATCATCCTGCAGCATCCGCTGGATTTCGCCTGGACCGTTTTGAAAGGCTTTCGCGCGAACCAGGGTTTGCTGCTGGCCGGCGCGGTGGCTTACTACGCTTTGCTGTCGATCGTACCGTTGTTGATCCTGATCGTCATCGCGCTGTCGCAGGTGGTCGACCAGACCCTGCTGCTGGAAACGCTGGGACGCTACCTCGAATGGCTCACGCCGGGGCAATCCGCTTCGGTCGTCGGCGAGCTGGCAAATTTTCTGACGCATCGGGATGTGATCGGCTGGGTGCTGCTGGTGACGATGCTTTTCTTCAGTTCACTCGCCTTCACGGTGCTGGAAAATGCGATGTGCGTGATCTTCCTGCATCGGGTGGCGATCCGGCGTCGGCACTTCCTGGTGTCGGCCATTCTCCCCTACCTCTACATCCTGTTTCTCGGCGTCGGCTTGCTGCTGACCACCCTGGTGGCGGCCAGCCTGCAGGCGATCGGCAACGAAAGCATCGAACTGTTGGGCCGCAGCTGGTCCCTGCATGGTGTCTCGGGTGCGCTGCTGTACTGCCTAGGCGTCACTGGCGAAGTGTTCGTGCTGACGTCGCTGTATCTGGTACTGCCGGTCGGCCGCCTGTCGTTGCGGCATGCCCTGGTGGGCGCCGTCAGCGCCACGGTGCTTTGGGAAATCACGCGGCACCTGCTGGTCTGGTATTTCACCACGCTGTCGCAGGTCAGCGTCGTCTACGGATCGCTGACCACCGCGATCGTTGTCTTGCTGAGCCTGGAAATCGCGGCCACGCTGTTGCTGCTGGGAGGCCAGGTGATATCGGAATTCGAGCGGATCGGCAAACGCCCCACCGACGTCAAGCCACCGGGCCTGCGCACCGACTGATCCGAACGACGTGGTAGCGAGGATTCGGCAGTTCGCTTCGCGCCGCGCTCACACCTCGAAGTCGTCCACTGCCAGCATCCCGCAGCCATGTCAGCGTCAACGCCGCGCACAGGCAGCAGCACCGCAGCAGCAAATTCCCAGGTAAAAAAAAAGCCCGCCGAGAGGGCGGGCTAAATCCATATCGTTGGGATACAGAGGAGACGAATGAATTATGTCGCATCGCAATAAATAATCCCAATATTCATTTCGAATATCAGTCATTCATTCTGTGAATTACAGGCCTTTCAGGGGCATTGACGGATCCGTGCACCCTTCAAACGTAGCATTTTAGCGCATGGTGCAATGCACACCGGACGGAGAAAAACCAGGCGCTTCCTTGCCGAAGACCTTTTCCCGTTTTGCTCGAATCGACTTCGCGGGGCGCGTCATTCGCTGCCGGAGCGTGCGCCAGAACCGGCTGAAGTCGTGTCGATTTTTTAGAATCGATTGAAACCGATTCTAGAAATCGAACGCGGCGGGGCCACTGTAGCAAGTGACCTGTCTGTTCGCCCACCCCACTGCATGCACATCGTCCGTCGAGAACATCACGCTGCCGAATCGCGCAAGAATCCAGACCGATTTTTCTTCCGCTGCAAGTGCGATTGATACGACACAAACCTTCATGCATCGAGATTTTCGCGTGCTTTTTTCTGACTACTATTGGTGAAGAAAAGCGCTGCGCCATCTCGGCCATGCAGCGCAGGTCGATGCAGAAAAGTGCGGTCACTTGCCTCGGAAGTTGTCCGGTTCCTTACTCGGTGTTTGCACCGGTATGGATCCGGTCATGACGCTAGCAGTTACGCCGATATTTGCGACACGCCCTGCACAACCACGCAGGGTGATTTGCGTTTGCATCTGCGTCGGCCTCGGCTACATCTTACTTTCCTGTCATGCGCGACGCCCTGAAAGATCATTCGACCTACCTCGGTTTACTGATGCGAGTGCTCGACGTTTGCGCCTTGGTCATGGCCGGCCATCTCGCTACTTCTGCGCGCTTTCAAAGCACCCTCGCCGACGTCGCGCCGATCCATGCCGTGATGCTGTATTTTTGCGGATCGCTGGTGTTCCTGCTGTTTCCGCACTTCGATGTCTACGTATCGTGGCGCGGCCGCTCGCTCGTCGCGCTGTGTGTGCGGCTGGCCATGTCCTGGTCGCTGGTGCTGCTGATCGGCCTGGTGTTCAGCTTCCTGATTCACCATGTGGGCGACCTTTCGCGGTTGTGGATGCTGTACTGGTACCTGATCGGCATCGGCATGTTGCTCGCCTGCCGGGCGGGCGCCTATCTGCTGCTGCGCCGCTTGCGCGCGCGCGGCCTGAACCTGCGGCGCGTGGTCATCGTCGGCTACAACGCGATCGGACGCGAGATGCACCTGCGCGCCACCCAGCAGAGCTGGTACGGCTACGACGTCGTCGCCGTCTACCGCAGCGGCAGTGCCGACGACGTGCCGCTGGAAGACGGCACCGTGATTTCCATTCCCACCATCGACGGCATCGCCGACTACGTCACCAGCAAGGGTATCGACGAACTGTGGATCACCCTGCCGATGGCAGCGGCTTCGGAACTGCAGGCGCTGCATTATTTGCTGCGCAACGTACTGGCCGACGTGCGCTGGATTCCCAACACGCTGTCGATGCGGGTTCTGAGCATGCAGATGGTCGATTTTCTGGGGTTTCCTGCGCTCGATCTGAACTCGCCGGTCTCGCATGGCAGCCAGGGCCTGGTCAAGGCCCTGTTCGACAAACTGTTCTCGTTCGCCGTCCTGGTCGGCATATCGCCGCTGCTGCTAGCGATCGCCGCCGGCATCAAGATGTCGTCGCCGGGTCCGATCTTCTTCAAGCAATCGCGTCTGGGTTTGAACGGGCGCAAGTTCGATGTGTATAAATTCCGCACCATGTCGGTCCACCGCGAACAGGGCACCGTCACGCAGGCGCGCCAGAACGACGCGCGCATCACGCCCTTCGGCGCGTTCCTGCGCAGCCGCAGCCTCGACGAATTGCCGCAGTTTCTCAACGTTCTGCTGGGTGACATGTCAGTGGTCGGTCCGCGCCCCCACGCACTGGCGCACAACGAAATCTACAAGGGTCTGCTGGAACAATACATGCTGCGTCACCGCGTCAAGCCCGGCATCACCGGATGGGCGCAGATTCACGGCTACCGCGGCGAAACCGATACCGTCGACAAGATGGCCAAGCGGGTCCAGTTCGACCTGTATTACATCCAGAACTGGTCGCTCTGGATGGACCTGCGCATCGTCTTGCGCACTGCCCTGGGAGGCTGGACCGGAAAAAACGTTTACTGATTGCGATGTGCAACAGGAACACCGGTGCGTGACCGGACGTTTTGACTAACCAAGTGGATAACGCCGTAGATTGATATAGATTGATATAGATTGATTTGTATCGAATGATTTGTATCGATTGCCTGGACGGCCACCGTTGGCGCGGGGCCAGAGGTCAGGAAGCGCTCGATGTGCTTGACCTCGCCGGCGCGACTGTCCTGTCCGCTCCGGCCGAAGCGGCAGCCGACGCCACCGGAAGCGTCAGCTGGAACACCGTCGTTCGCTGGGCATTTCCGCAGATGCGTTCGCGCCAGACGATCGAGGGCGCCGGCTGCTTTTCATCGAAGCGGTGCGAGACCCAGCCCAGCGGCGGCTCATCCTGACCGGCTGCAAGCGTCAGTGTCCCCTCCCCACCACCGGGCAGGATGATGGTCATCGCCACCGGACCCGAACGGACCTGCACCCGTACCGCCGCCGGCGCCCGGCGCTGCTCCTTCAATCCGACACGGGGTAATCGTGGTTCGTCCGGCGCCTGGATCGTGGCACGGCATGTCTCGGCCAGATGCCAGTGCCACTCGAGATCGTGGGCGCCGATGCATTCGAAACTGTCTTCGACCGTCAACACGCTGGTCCGTTTGTCCAGCGTGATTTTCCGCCGGTGTCGCAGCGGATCCTTCAGGCGTTGGTAGCCGTCGTGGCTGCCGATGAAACAATCGAGCCCGGCTCCGGTCTGCCAGTGCTCGCAGCTTGCATTTGCCTGTTGCAACCACATGAAATTCC
>JAYUWF010000256.1:0-4354 GCA_043753685.1 Herminiimonas sp. | reverse complement strand
TTCTATCCCGGGTCAGGATACATCGTCCAGTCATATCCGGCCGATAAAGTGATGGATTAGCCGAAGCACACCGCGCTGCCAGGTAGTCGCGACGTGCGGATTGTCCTGTTCAAGTGCCTACTTTCACCATGCCATTAAATCTGCGACTTTATTTGTCGAAACAAGCTGCCTCGTCCAGGGCCGGTACGACGACCGCACGCGACCCTGCGGCAATGCCGCTGCTTGGAAACACTGTCAACAGCACGTCGTCGGCCGCGCTCGGACCGACATCACCCGGGTTGCGGGGCGAGGTGCGCGCAATGCAGCCCACGACCAGGGGCTGCGTGGGTCGGCTGCGCGGTCGCTTTTCGCATGGATCCGTTCCGTACAGCGTCGATTCGCTGTTGGGCACTTCGCTGCGCAGCGGCTCTCCACTTTCGGTTCATTCGGCTACGCGGCCCGTACCGCAAAAGGCGGTCACTCTCGCTCCGATCGAACCGACTGGATCGAGTTTATCCAATGTCAAATCCCGAGAAAAAAGCGCTGCGATCGCCCGCAAGGATGCAGCGCGCATGGTTCTGGGTCGCTCGGATGGCGGGGCCGGTGTGGATGACGTGCATGGCACATCCTGGCCGCCAACGATGCAACTGGATGCCGGGGCTGCGCTGAAGCGGCTCGTCATTTTGTTTCCCGGCGCCGGAGTGGGGGCATTGGTCGCACTGCACACGAAGTTGCAGTCCTTGGATTTGCCAACCACGGCAGGCACTGCCTCGATCAGCGAAGTGCTGGCGCGAGTGAGCCATGGCGACCTCGGACTGGCCCGGGAGATCCTGGCGCGACTGCGATGTGGAATCGATCTTCACGACGGCGGACGTTTGACCAACGCCAGCGATCAGGCCGTCGAGCGGGGCGCGTGGCGCACTGCCCAGCTGCTGTCGCGGTCCGAGCAGGGTTTCCGATTGCTGCAATCCTTGCAACCGGTCGATTGCGCCCTCGGGCGAGCGGGCCGGATCATCCTGCAGGTCGCCGATCACTGTTTGCCACTGAGTGACAATGATCCGCTGCCGCAGGCTTTCGATGCATTGATTGAAACCGATCCCTTGCAACGGCATGGACTGCCGGCGGCGGTACGGCGTGCGGCGTTCCGGATGCTGGAGCCGGGTGCGATCCTCTCGGCAAAAGAACGCGGTCTGATTTTCGCGTGGGAACAGGGATTCCGCGCGGATGGTCCGGGCACGCCTTTGCATGCCGTCAAACATCGCCTCGCAAAGTTCACCCATAAAAGCATTCCGCGGGTTGAAGCCTCGCGCTGGCGATCGCTTGCGCAGCGCCTCTGCGGCCGCAAGAAATCACCGTTGAGCGCAATGCGGATGGGCATGCAAGGGGCGCACCTCGGCACACTGGCAGCCCAGCAAGCACAGGTCCGGCAGGCGCGGCCCGATGCAGCCCGGGCGCGAGGAAAGCGGACAAACGATCTGCGACTGTCGCGACCGGATCGCTGGGAGGCGGCGCACTTGCTGGAGCGGCTGATCAGCAACATGCAGTCAAGTGCGAGCGCGCGGTTTTCCGATGGCAGCCGGCGCGGTTTGTCGCTGCACGGATTGACGATCGGCATGTCGAATTTTTTGCACACCGCCGGGATACCATTCGGATTGCGGCTGAACGTGTCGCGCCAGCGTGGCAAGCGGTCCGAACTCGCAATCGCCTGCAGCACCGCTGGCGGCGAAATCAGCTTCGGCACCGAGACGCGACGCCAGAACACCCTTGGCGCAGGCGCCATTGCCGGCTACGACGTCGATGTCGGTGCGGCACGGTTGCGCTGTGGATTCGGCGTCGAAGTGGCCCGGACGCGGCAAGCGCGTCGCAGTTCGGGCGTGGTCGTGCGGGTGGCGCGGCGCCGGCTCGCAGACGGCAAGGGCCATGACGATGCGCGCATGAAATCGGGCATGCGCGGTATCGTACGTTTTCTGTTCGACGAATCTGTTTGCAAAAAGGATGTAGGCCCGGATGCCGTCTTCGATCGTTTCGCCAGCCGTTTCTTCGATGATCCGGATATCTCGATCGGTGCAGCCGAAAACCGCCACGCCATTCATGAGTACAGCGCTGCAGCGTCTGTCTCGGCAACGGCCAAGGTTGCCGCAACGGGGCTGCGCATCGGCCCCAGCGCAGCCCTGGTTGCAAGCAGGACCGCGGTGCGGCAGCACGGCGTTGCCGACGGCGCAGGTCGGCAGCGAGCGACTTCGTATCGCAATGGTGTGCTGGCCGACATCGCCTTCACGGCAGGACTGAGTGGCAAGGTCGGCAGCAATGCCTCCGATGTCGGGATCCTCAACACCAGCATCGCCCAGCTGAGACTGCCGCTGTTTCGGCATGGTCGGTCCTTGCAGGCGAAGCTGATGCGCGAGCGCGGTTGCTTGCAGCCGGAAGCCTGTACGCTCGACCTTGAATTCACCAGTGTCGACGATTATGCGAAAGCGATTGCCGATGAAATCGCGACGGCGGATGCGGCATTCACGGACCGAAAAAATTGCGAGACGCCGGAAACCGGCACCGTGCCGATGATTCCGCAAGCCGATGCGATTGCCGCGCATGTGGCAGATGCGAGGAAATTCGCGCGCAACAATCAAACCTTCGTGATCCGCAAACGCCTGCGCCCGGCAGTGGCGCAGGCGATCGATCGCAACGCCGACGCCGCAGAGACGATCCAGGGCTGCGACCATCTCCCGGCAGCGCAACGCCTGCGTCTGTGCCGTCAGCTTGATGCGCAGTCCGTCGCTTTGTTGGCACGCGACGATGCGTGGTGTGCGCCCGAGCTGAAAGTCATGGAGCGATCGGGTCGTTTGCGCCGGCTCGGGTTGCTGTGCGCGGTGCAGCTCGCAAGCGAGTCGCAGGCTGGCGGCGAGCGCTGCCTGGCCACTTTGCGGATGGATCCGACGGCATGAAAAGGTTCGCCTGAAAACGCCCAGCAAGAAACCGGTCCGTGGCCGGAACGCACCAGCGCCAGCACCGAACATCCGATTTATGGCAAAGTAATGGCGTTGACGACGCCCTGCATTCGACATGGCGGCCGACCTTCTCCCCACACCCTGACCTGCTGGACGCCGCCATGACGCATTCCGAGAACCGCCCGCCGGTGCCACCCTTCACGCACGATAGCGCCGTACAGAAAGTTCGCCTGGCCGAGGATGGCTGGAATTCGCGCGATCCGCAACGCGTCGCGCTGGCCTATACGGCCGACAGCCGCTGGCGCAACCGCGCCGAATTCGTCACCGGCCGGGACGAAATCGTCGGTCTGCTTACGCGCAAATGGGCGCGCGAACTGGAATACCGATTGATCAAGGAAGTCTGGGTCTGGCATGAAAACCGGATCGCCGTGCGCTTCGCCTACGAGTGGCGCGATGCATCCGGCAACTGGTTCCGCTCGTACGGAAACGAGAACTGGGAATTCGACGAACATGGCCTGATGACGGTGCGGCATGCATCGATCAATGATTTGCCGATCCAGGAAAGCGACCGCAAATTCCGCTGGCCGCAGGGCCGCCGGCCGGACGATCATCCGGGGCTCAGCGAGCTGGGCCTGTAGTACGCCGCTGTAGCACGCCAATGACCCGTCCAATTTCCTGCGGCACCCTGGTGGTCAATCCATGTGGCGAGCTGTTGCTGTGCCATGTCACCAACACTGATCACTGGGACATTCCGAAAGGGTTGATGGACCCGGGCGAGACGCCGCTTGCCGCCGCGATGCGCGAAATGCAGGAGGAAGCCGGCCTGGCCTTCGATGTCGAACTGTTCGAGGACCTCGGCTGTTTCGACTATCGGCCTGACAAGCGCCTGCACCTGTTCCGGGTGCGCTCGCCGGACGATTTCGATAGCCTGGCAGCGCTGGTCTGCACCAGCTTTTTCCCGCATCACAAGACGGGCGAGGCGACACCGGAGGTCGACGGATTTCGCTGGGCGGCGCGGTCGGAAATCGCCCGCTTGTGTTGGCCGCGGATGGCCAAGCGCCTGCTGGCGCTGGACTGGTGAACCAGGTCTCTTCACGTTGTTTGAAGCATGTCTTCGAACATGTCGAACTCTCAGGTCGATTCCTTTGCTGCGTCTGACGTTGGCCGGAGCGAACCGGATGCCATGGTCGATTCGATCGATCGGATCGATTCGATGGTCAAGGCCCGCCGGGTCTCGGGATCGAAGCCATCGATAGCGTCGTACCGGACGACCAGCGCTTTGGCCGCGCGGTCGTACTCGCCGGAGCTCATGTCGACCTTGCCGTCATCGAGCGCCTCCATCTGTTGCGTCAAAGCGAGCTTCAGCTCCTGGTTTGACCGCGCAACCTCTGCGGCGCGCTCCGGATGGTCGATTTTGAGCCGCGTAATCC
>JAYUWF010000255.1:0-4372 GCA_043753685.1 Herminiimonas sp. | reverse complement strand
GGCGATGCGCCGGCAACCCTGCGCGCGGCGATGACGGCCCATCCGGAACTGGTGTCTGGCACGGGACGCACTGACGTCGCCTTCATGCAGAGCGCGCCCGGCGACTGGGTCGCCAAGATCGGCGCCGAAGGGGTGCAGGTGATCGGCATCCGCTCCGCCGGACTCGGGATTGCGGTCAAGCTGGCTGATGGCAATGCGCGGGCCCTGTGCACCGCCACGATTTCGGTACTGCAGCAGATCGGGCTGCTGGCGGATCCGGAAAATTCCCCGCTGGCGGCCTGGGTACGGCCACAAACCCATAACTATGCCGGCATCCGTACCGGTGAAATGCGCGCTGTATTCAAGCTGGCTGCTGGCGCCTGACTAGGCCGATCCCCGCGCGGTTCAATGCTGTACCGGTTCGATCCGGAGTAATCACCGCTCAGTGCTTGTGTGCAGGCATCTCTGGCATCGCTGATGCATCTTTGGCGCCGGATGCGGCGGCAGGACGCGGCTGTGCAGGATTGGCTTCGACGTGGATCGAAACGTCCAGCTTGCCGGCTTTCTCGAACACTAACGTCAGCGGCAGCTTGTCGCCGACTTTCAGCGGTTGTTTCAGACCGGTCAACATGATGTGATAACCGCTGTCTGCCTGCAGCGACACCTTCGTCGCAGGTGCCAGCGGCAAGCTGTCGATTTCGCGCATCTTCATCGTCGTGCCCTGCATCGACATCGCGTGGATCGCCACGCCGCTGGCCGCCGGCGTCGACAGGCTGAGCAAGCGGTCGGCCGTGGCGCCCTCGTTTTCGATGGCCAGATATACCACGCCGGCATTCTGGCCCGGCAAGGTTGCGCGTGAGGCCGGATGCAGCACGTGCAGGCTGGCGATCCGGGCATCATGCGCGACGGCCAGCGCGGGATTGAGCAGCCCGCCGAGCACCACGCTGAACAGCGCGATTGAAGTTTTCATTGAGTTGATCCGCATTAATTTCCTCCTATAAAACCGTTCTGGCGCCAGGCTTCATACACCACCACGGCGACCGTATTCGACAGATTGATGCTGCGGTTGCCCTCGCGCATGGGCAAACGGATGCGTTGTCCGGGCCCGAACGAATCGCGCAGCGCCGGCGCCAGGCCCCGGGTTTCGGAGCCGAAGACGAACACGTCGCCCGGCGCGAAGGCGACCGTGGCAAAGGGTGTCGAACCATGCGTGGTGAGAGCGAACATGCGCGCCGGGTCGGGCGCCGCTGCGGCGAGGAACGCCGGCCAGTCCCGATGCACCTGCATGCTGGCGTAGTCATGATAATCGAGTCCGGCGCGACGCATCTTCGCATCATCCAGCGGAAAGCCGAGCGGTTCGATCAGGTGCAGCTGGGCCCCGGTATTGGCGCACAGGCGGATGATGTTGCCGGTATTGGGCGGGATTTCGGGTTCGACCAGGACGACGTGGAACAAGCGATTACCTCCGTGATTGGTGAGGGACGAACGGCACATCGACGGATCGGCGACCCGTGGCGCGCCTATTTCGGCAAGGTGCGGGCAAATACCAGGTTGGTCACGCGGGCCGCGCCGAAGCGCTTCAGGGTGGCCGCGGTTTCATTCAGGGTTTGTCCAGTGGTCATGACGTCGTCGACCACGCCGACATGGCAGCCGCGCACCCGTGCCAACCATTCCGGCGCCAGGATGAATGCGCCGCGCAGATTCTGATGCCGCTCGGCCGGTGACAGTCTGGCTTGCGCGGCGGTTTCGCGGCATCGCACCAGCATGCGCGGCGCCAGCGTGACGTCGAGCGTCTTGGCGAGCGGCCTGGCGATTTCAAGCGCCTGATTGAAGCCGCGCTGCTGCAGGCGCTGCAGTCCTAGTGGCACCGCGGTCAGGCAGGCTGGCAGGGGCAGGGCGGCACGGTCGTCGGGAGAGCTTGCGGTTGCCGCCGCCAGCGCCGCATGCAGGCGTTCTGCAAACAGCGTGGCCAGCGCCAGCCGGGCGCCGAATTTCAGCTCCAGTACCAGCCGGTCGATCGGCGCCGTGTAATCGGTCGCGACCACCGTCGCATCGAAAGCCGGTGGCTGGCGCAGGCAGCGACCGCAAAGGGCTGGCACGGTCGCCGCCGTCTGCACAGGCATGGGCGATGGTAAGGACAAGTGCACGGGCAAGGCACAGCAACGGCAGCGAGGCCGAACCGCGCCGAAAAAGTCGGCATTGCATCCTGGACAAAGCAAATGTGGTCCGGTCCGCGCGCACAGTGCACAGGCGCCGGCGAATCGACTGCGGCCGGCTGCGCGCAGGCGAGCGAACAGCTTGCGCCACGCCGTCGCGGCTTGCCCGATCGTCGGCCCGGCGGTCGATGCAACGGCCGATGGCGCCGTGTCTGCGGACACGTGTTGCAATTTTAGGGGCATGAAGCAAAAAATTCCGTGAACGTGTAAACTTGGGTTCATTATCGCATTCCGCCCGACCCCGCCATACCCCGTCGACTATCCCGCGACGGGTACCGCAGCTGCAGCGACGAATACCGTGCCACCACCCACGACGACCGATGAAGGATCCAAGAGCGCGCCGATCGACCTGCGGCGCGTGCGGCGGCTGTTTGCGGACCCGACGCGAGTGGTCGAGTCGGACTTTCTGCGGCGCGAAATCGCGACCCGCATGCACGAGCGACTGGCGCTGGTGAAGCTGGCGCCACAGCGCGTGCTCGACGCCGGCTGCGGCGTCGGCGCTGACCTGCCGGCGCTGCAAAAACACTATCCCGACGCCGAAATCCTCGGCCTTGATGCCGTGCCGGCGATGCTTGGCGCTGCCCGCGGGCGCCGCCAGGCGGCGCAGTCTTCCATGAACCGCCTGTTGTCGCAATGGCTGCCCGGCCGCATCTCGGCGGGGCAGGGCATCGACGCCGGACTGCTGTGTGGCGACTTCGCCCAGACACCGTTTGCGCTCAATGCGGTCGACCTAGTCTGGTCGAACCTGGCACTGCACTGGCATCCACAGCCGGACCGGGTATTTGCGGAATGGCGCCGGATCCTGCGGGTCGATGGCTTGCTGATGTTTTCCTGTTTCGGTCCCGACACCTTCAAGGAGCTGCGCAGTGCCCTGGCCGCCGCCGACAGTCGCAGCGCCGCCTCGCGCGTCCTGCCGTTCGTGGACATGCATGATTTCGGCGACATGCTGGTCGAAGCCGGTTTCGCCACGCCGGTCATGGACATGGAGACCATCACCGTGACCTATGAATCGGTCGACCGCCTGTTTTCAGACGTCCGGGCCTGGGGCGGCAATCCGCTGGCTGACCGGCCGCGCGGTCTGTTGGGCCGGCAGGCCCGGGCCCGGGTCGACGCCGCGCTGGAGCAGCAGCGCACGGCAGACGGGCGCATTGGTCTGAGTTTCGAAGTCATTTATGGCCATGCATTTCGACCGGTGCCGCGCATCACGGCCAGCGGCGAGTCGATCGTGCGGCTCGATCTGCGGCGCAAGTAGGCGAGCGCCGATGGTATCAAAATTGCAATTTCAGGCGGGATAAAGCGCGTGATTTCATAGTGGCGCGGCAGTGGCTTTTCGATGCACCACCACGGTGATTACGCTTGATAACAAAAGGGTATTCGACTTATACTTGCATGGTTTTGCACGGCGCCGGCATGTTACCGATCATTTCGTGACGATTGCGTGGGGATTGCGTGATCGTTTCGATCATTGCAAGGGATTGACCATGGCAAGCGAGCGGGAATGGACCTTGAAGCGCAATTGCTCGATTTCGCCGCGCCAGTTGTTTCTGGCCTACGGCGCACTGTGCAGCGTCTCGTTTGCCATCGCATCGTTCTTCACCTGGCGTGGCGCATGGTACGTACTGGCCTTCGCGGTGCTGGAAATGACGGCGGTTGGAATTGCCTTCCTGCTGTTCGCGCGGCACGCAACTGACCGCGAGCACATCGCTCTCGGTCACGACTGCCTGCTCATCGAGTTGTTCGAAGCAGAGCAATCGCGGCAGTTCAAGCTGGACCCGCGCGCTACCCGGATTGAAATCCCTGCTGCGCACTACCGGTTGATCGCAGTCGAGCAGCACGGCACGCGCGTCGAAATCGGTCGCTTTCTGCCGGCGTTCAAACGCCAGCAGTTCGCACGAGAATTGCGCAGCGCCCTGGTGGCGCTTTAATACAAACCTGCCGCGGCAACCGAGCGCCAGGCGTAACACCGAACGACAGAATTCTTAATTGGGGTACTTGGGGAAATCATGAAATTTGCGCAGCGCATTCAATCCTTGATGCTCGGTGCGTCGCTCCTCGCAGCGACGTTGCCGGCATCGGCGGTGTCCGACAGTGTGGGCGGCCCGGCCGTCCTGCAATTGAATTTTCAAACGCCGGTCACGCCGATTGCATCGCAAATCTACTCGTTGCACACGCTCATG
>JAYUWF010000254.1:0-13270 GCA_043753685.1 Herminiimonas sp. | reverse complement strand
ATCCACATCGGCGCTGCCTGATCAGCGCGCGGTGCGATCATGCCCGTGTTGTCAGACGAGGCAAGTCCGATGCAAGAGCCTCAAGGCGATAGCGGCTGACTGCTGGCCAGCTTGGACTTCACCTGCGGCACGATCCGGTCCATCACCGACATCCGGAATGCGGTGCTCGGATGGATCGCCGTGTAACTGGTCAATACGCTGGCCGGATATTGCGTGGCCAGCCGCTGCCAGAAATTTCTGGCGGTATCGACGTCGTAACCCGCGCGCGCCAGCATGTACAACGACAAGGTGTCGGCAGCCGCATCCACATCCTGTGCAAACGGCTTGACGCCGGCCGTGCCGCCCATCGTCGTCATGTCCGGATGCACCCGGATCAGGTTGTCGATGATGCTGCCCAGCGTGGCGCTCATGCGCAGCCTGGTGGCGTGGTTCAGTGCGCTGTGTGCCATCTCGCGGGCGATCACGGCGGCCAGTTCGCCGTCGCCGCGCGCTACGTTCATCATGCCGCGCGTGACCATCACGCGGTGACCATCGGCATATGCGTTGACGTTGTCGGCATTGCCCAGCTCGATGGCGAATGCGCATGCCAGCGTCAGCGGCACGGTTGGATTTAGGTTGGCGCCGTTGCGTTGCAATGCCAGGCGCACGCGATCGCGGCCGTTGACCAGGGGACCGAGGATGCCGGCAGCGACGCGTTCTGCGTTCGGACCCTGTGGCATCGGCTTGTCTTCCACCGATAGCAGCACGTCGCCAGGCCGTACGCCAGCGTTCGCAGCGCCGCTGCCTGCCAGCACCGACATGACGTGCAGCCGCTCGCCGAGGCCGAAACTGCGCTCGGCCGCATCGACGAATTCCGGCGTGAACGAATATTTGTTCTTGGCGGTGAAACCAAGCAGCTTGCGCGCATTGCCCTTGCAGAGATCCGGGTTCTTCACCAGCAGTGGCGCGGCGACCCGGTACAACCGGTCCTGCAGCGCCACGCGGGCCTTCAGCGCCTCCTGCTCGGGCGTGTTGACCAGCGGCGGCGGCACCACCACCGACGGCATGGCGGGCGAGACCTCCGGGCCGCTGCCCGGCACCGGAACGCTGGCGCAACCGGCCAGAAGCAAAGCGGCGGCCAGGGGCAGCGCACGCACGGCCTGCGTCAGAGGTGCTGCGGACATAAATGAGATCGAATTTTTCATCAGTGTTTCCCGGTGCTGCCGAAGCCGCCGACGCCACGTTCGCTGGCGCCGAATGCCTCGACGATATTGAAACCGACCTGCAGCACCGGCACGATTACCAGTTGCGCCAGACGGTCCATCGGCTGCAGGATGAATTCGGTGTCACCGCGATTCCAGGTCGAGACCATCAACTGGCCCTGGTAGTCCGAATCGATCAGCCCGACCAGGTTGCCCAGGACGATGCCGTGCTTGTGACCGAGACCGCTGCGCGGCAGGATCATGGCGGCGTAGCCAGGGTCGCCGATGTGGATGGCAATCCCGGTCGGAATCAGATGGGTCGTGCCGGGGGCGATCGTCAGGGGAGCATCCAGGCAGGCGCGCAGGTCAAGGCCGGCGCTGCCCGGCGTTGCGTAGGCCAGCAAGTGGTCGCGCAGACGCGCGTCGAGAATTCGGAGGTCGATGGTTTTCATGGAATCTTAAAAGTGAAGACGATGGGAATCGGAATCTGAATGGCAATGGCAATCAGCGGTGCGTTCGATCGGGTGTGCTGTCGGCTTGGTCGCGGCTTGACGGTACTTGGTTGCGACTTACTGGCGGCTGGCGATTTCCGCCACCAGGCGTCGCGCCAGATACAGTTTGTCGGCCGGCGGCAAATGCGTGGTGCCTTGCTGGTCGAACAGCAGCAATTCGTTCTTGTCCTTGCCGAAGGTTTCATGGCCGATATTACCGACCAGTAGAGGTATGTTTTTCCGCAGGCGTTTTTCGGCGCCGTTCTGCAGCAGGTTTTCCGATTCGGCCGCAAAGCCGACGCAGTAGGGTGGCTTCGGCAGGGCCGCCACATCGGCCAGGATGTCGGGATTCTGTGCGAACTGCAGTGTCGGCGGGGACTTGTCGGCGCCTTTCTTCAGTTTCTGTGCGCTGGCATTGGTCACGCGCCAATCGGCCACGGCCGCCACCGCGATGAAAATATCGGCGCTGGCCGCACGCGCCAGCACCACATCGTGCATCTGCTGCGCGGTCTGGACGTCGAGGCGCTGCACCCCCAGCGGTGCGGCGAGGGCAGTCGGCCCCGATACCAGGGTGACGTCGGCGCCGGCTTCGCGCGCGGCGCGCGCCAGGGCATAGCCCATCTTGCCGGACGAGAGATTGGTCAGGCCACGTACCGGATCGATCGGCTCGAAGGTTGGGCCGGCGGTGATCAGGACGCGTTTGCCGGCCAGCAGTTTCGGCTGGAAGGCAGCGATGATTTCCTGCAGCAGGTGGTCTGGCTCCATCATCCGGCCCATGCCGGTTTCGCCGCAGGCCTGATCGCCGGCATCCGGTCCGAGCAGCGTGATGCCATCGGCGCGCAGTTGCGCAGCATTGCGTTGGGTGGCCGGGTTCTGCCACATTTCCACGTTCATCGCCGGCGCGATCATCAGCGGCATGGCCAGCGGTCGCGCCACGCACAGGGTCGACAGCAGATCGTCGCAACCACCGTGCGCCAGTTTCGACATGAAGTCGGCCGAGCACGGCACGATGACGATCGCATCGGCGCCGCGGGTCAGGTCGATATGCGGCATGTTGTTGGCAATGCGCGCATCCCACTGGTCGGTGTAGACCGTTTGACCGGAGAGCGCCTGCATCGTCACCGGCGTGATGAAATGGGTGGCGGCCGCCGTCATCACGACCTGTACCGTGGCGCCGGCCTTGACCAGGCCACGCGTCAGTTCGGCTGCCTTGTAGCAGGCCACGCCGCCGGTCAGTCCGAGCACGATTGTCTTTGAGTCGAGATCCATTGGCGCTCCTGATGTCGAAGTCAGCGATTGTTCAGCGATGGTTCAGCGATTGACCCGCCGCAGTTCATCCAGGATGAACAGCGCGGCGCCGACGCAGATGGCGGAATCGGCCACGTTGAAGGCCGGGAAATGCCAGCTCGGAACATAGAAATCCAGAAAATCGATCACGTGGCCATACAGCAGGCGGTCGATCACGTTACCGATCGCGCCGCCCAAAATCAGCGCCAGCGCCCAGCAGAACATGCGCTGGCCCGCATGGCGCTTCAACATGATGACGATGGCCAGTGCCGCCACGATGCCCAGTCCCGTAAACAGGTAGCGCTGCCAGCCCGATTCCGAGGCCAGGAAGCTGAATGCCGCGCCCTTGTTGTAGACCAGGGTCAGGTTGAAGAACGACGTGATCGCCTTGGCTTGACCGTAGGCGAAGGTCTTGGCAATCGTGATCTTGGTGACCTGGTCGAGCAGGATCACGATGGTGGCGATGCCCAGCCATGGCAACAGGCTGTTGCTGGGCGTGGATGAAAAACGGTTTTTATTGGATGCCATGGCTTTCAGGGGAAGAGTTTTCTGGGGGCGCCGGGTGCCGCTGTTCATCGAGTCTCACGCGAAGCGTCGTCGTTCGCCCGCGCCGAACAGGTTGGTCACGCAGCGGGTGCACAGACCCGGATGCTCTGCGTGGGAACCGACGTCGGCGACATAATGCCAGCAGCGTTCGCATTTCGGGTTGGCCGATGACGTCACCGTGATAACTTCATCGGCTGGGTCGGTCACTTCCGTCACCGTCGCCTTCGACGTGATCAACAGGTTCTTCAGTTCGCCATCCAGGCTGGCCAGCGCCAGGAAGCGCTCGCCGGTGGCCCGGATCACGACTTCGGCCTGCAGGGACGAACCGATCTCCCCAGTGCTGCGCACTTCTTCCAGCTGCTTGGCGACCGCTGCCCGGATCTCGCGCAGGCCGGCATATTTTGCCAGCAGCACGTCGCTGCCGTCGACTGCCGGCAGCACGTGGTACAGCTGCGTGAAGATGGTTTCCTCGCTCTCGGCGAACGCTGCCGGCGTGGCGAAGATGGCCCACGCTTCTTCGGCCGTAAACGACAGGATCGGCGCCATCACCCGCAAGAGCGATTGCGTGATGTGCCAGATCGCGGTCTGCGCCGCACGGCGCGGTTGCGAATCGACGCCACAGGTGTAGAGCCGGTCCTTCAGGATATCCAGATAGAAGCCGCCCAGATCCTCGGAGCAGTACATCTGCAGCTTCGACATTACCGGATGGAATTCATAGGTCAGGTAATGCTGCAGGATGTCGGCCTGCACCTGCGCGATGTGCGCCAGGGCGAAGCGGTCGATTTCCAGCAAGTCCTCGATCGGCACGGCCTGGGTGGCCGGATCGAAGTCCGAGGTATTGGCCAGCAAGAAGCGCAGCGTGTTGCGGATGCGCCGGTAGGCTTCGGTCACGCGTTTCAAAATCTCGTCGGAGATCGACAGCTCGCCCGAGTAATCGGTGGCGGCGACCCACAGGCGCAGGATTTCCGCGCCCAGCGAATCGGAAACCTTTTGCGGCGCGACCACGTTGCCCTTCGACTTGGACATTTTCTTGCCCTCGCCATCGACCACGAAGCCATGCGTCAGCAGCGCCTTGTAGGGCGCGCAACCGTTGAGCATCGAGGAGGTCAGCAGCGATGAATGAAACCAGCCGCGATGCTGGTCCGAGCCTTCCAGGTACAGGTCGGCCGGGAAGTGCGATTCGTCCGCATGCGAGCCGCGCAGCACCGTTTGATGCGTGGTGCCGGAATCGAACCAGACGTCCAGCGTGTCCTTGTTCTTCACATAGTCGGCGGCGTCGTCGCCCAGCAGATCCTTTGGATCCAGCGCTTGCCAGGCTTCGATGCCCTGGACTTCGATGCGCCTGGCGATGGCTTCGATCAGTTCGGGGGTGCGCGGATGCAGCTCACCGGTTTCGCGATGCACGAAGAACGCCATCGGCACGCCCCACTGGCGCTGGCGCGACAGTGTCCAGTCCGGCCGGTTGGCGATCATGCCGTGCAGCCGCGCCTTGCCCCAGGCCGGATAGAACTGCGTGTCCTCGATGCCTTGCAGCGCAGTCTGGCGCAGGGTGCGGCCGCCATCCTTCGGCGCCACGTCCATGCCGGCAAACCATTGCGAAGTGGCGCGGTAGATGATCGGTGTCTTGTGGCGCCAGCAGTGCATGTAGCTGTGGTCGAACATGACCAGCTTGAACAGTGCGCCGGCTTCTTCCAGTTTCTGGCAGATCGGTTTCGAGGCTTCCCAGATCGTCAAGCCACCGAAGAACGGCAGCCACGACGCATAGCGACCGTCGCCCATCACCGGATTCAACATGTCGTCATCCTTCATGCCGTGCGCCTTGCATGAAATGAAGTCGTCGATGCCGTAGGCAGGCGACGAATGGACGATGCCGGTGCCGGCGTCGAGCGTCACGTATTCGCCCAGGTAGACCGGCGACAGCCGATCGTAACCGGCATCGGTGGCCGCCAGCGGATGGCGGAAGTTCACCAGCGACAGCGCCGCGCCAAGGCAGGTGGCGATCACGCTGCCTTCCAGGCCGTAGCGCGCCAGACAGGCCGGCACCAGTTCCTCGGCCAGGATCAGCAGGATCGGTTCGCCATGGCGCTCCGTCTGCACCAGCGCATAGGTGAATTCCGGATGCATGTTCAGCGCCTGGTTGGCCGGTATGGTCCAGGGCGTGGTGGTCCAGATCACGCAATAGCCGCGATCGGTCGGCAGCTTCGCCAGGCCGAATGCGGCAGCGACCTTGGCAGGTTCGGCAAACGGAAAGCCGACGTCGATCGCCGGGTCGCGCTTGTCCTGGTATTCGACTTCGGCTTCGGCCAGGGCCGATCCGCAATCGAAACACCAGTTGACCGGTTTCAGGCCACGGTACACATAGCCTTTTTCCAGCAGGGTGCCGAGCGCGCGCAATTCATCGGCTTCATTGCCGAAGTCCATGGTCTTGTACGGCCAGTCCCATTCGCCCAGCACGCCCAGGCGGATGAAATCCTTTTTCTGCCGCTCGATCTGCTCGGTGGCGTAGGCGCGCGACTTTTGCAGCACTTCCATGGTCGGCAGGCTCTTGCCATACTGTTTTTCGATCTGGATTTCGATCGGCATGCCGTGGCAATCCCAGCCCGGAACGTACTGCGCATCGAAGCCGTTCATCTGGCGGGTTTTCACCACCATGTCCTTCAGGATCTTGTTGACCGCGTGACCGATGTGGATGTCGCCGTTGGCATAGGGCGGGCCGTCGTGCAGGATGAATTTCGGCCGGTTCTGGCGTTTCGAGGCGGCGCGGATGCGCTGATAGACCTGTTTGTCCTGCCACTGGCGCACCCAGTTCGGTTCCCGTTTGGCGAGGTCGCCGCGCATCGGGAAGGGCGTATCCGGCATGTTGACCGGATAGCGGCTGGCCGACTTCGCCTCGGGCTTGTTCTGGCTTTTGCCGGATTTCTGGCCGGGCGCATTTTGCTCGGACTTGGGTTGCGCGTTTTGCGGTGGGTTTTGCTTATGTTCGGACATGGAATCGTCAGTCTGCGGTCATCAAATGGTAAAAAAGTGCGGTCCCGTCGAATCCGGCGGGAGCAGTCGCGGGCGGCAGGCGGGTTCGACGCGCTTCAAATTCGGTCGGTGGCCGACAGCGGAACCTGTTGCTGGAGCCGGAAATACGCGCGCGCCCGTTCGGCATCGCGCGCAATCGCATCGGTGAGCGTCGGCAGGTCGACGTATTTTTCTTCGTCGCGTAACTTTTGCAGGAATTCGACCTGCACCAGCTTGCCGTAACACTGCTCGGAAAAATCGAAGACATGGGTCTCCAGCAGCACCCGTCCACTGTCGTCGACCGTCGGCCGTATACCCAGGCTGGCGACGCCGGGTAAGGGTTGGTCGGGTTGCTCGGGTTGGTCGGGTCGCCCGGGTTGCTCGCCCAGGCCATGCACCTGCACCACGAAGATGCCCGACAGCGCCGGGCGCCGGTGCGGCAGCGCCAGGTTCAGTGTCGGAAAACCGAGCGTGCGACCGAGCTTCTGGCCGTGGATCACGTGGCCGGAAATCCTGTACGAATGGCCGAGCAATTGGCGCGTGCGCTCGAAATCGCCCGCTGCCAGCGCTGCCCGCACCCCCGACGAAGAAATCCGCTCGTCGCCGTTGCAAACGTTCGGCAGGGTGACGACTTCGAAACCGTGTTCGCGTCCGGCCGCAGTCAGGGTCGCGATATTGCCGGCGCGCCGGGCGCCATAGCAAAAGTCTTCGCCCACCAGCAGCCATTTCACGTGCAGACCCTGCACCAGTACCTGTTCCACGAAGGCTTGCGGCGAGAGCGCGGCGAACTGGGCATTGAAATGCTCGACGATCACGCGGTCGACACAGGCATCGGCCAGTGATTGCAACTTGTCGCGCAGGTTGGCGATGCGGGCCGGTGCGCGGGCAAGGTCGCCCGCCTGCAAGGCAAAGTATTCGCGCGGATGCGGCTCGAAGGTCATGACGGCGGCTTCCACAGCGAGGCTGCGTGCAGCCTCGCGCAGACGTGCCAGCAGCGTCTGGTGGCCGCGATGCACGCCGTCGAAATTGCCGATCGCCAGCGCACAGGGCGCCCGCGATGCCGCATTGGGAAGTCCGCGAAATACCTTCATTTAGGCCGATTTGGGAGGATCAGTTGCAAAGCCCTTGATTATAAGGGCTTTCCTGCCCGGATCCCGTGCGCAGGGTGGTGGTTACATTTCAGCCCAGATGGCGTTGAGTGCGGCCAGCGCTGCCAGACCGGCGGTTTCGGTGCGTAAAACCCGCGGTCCCATCGACAGCGCCAGTGCGCCGTGCTCGATCGCCAGCTGTTCTTCGGCGTCCGTAAAGCCGCCTTCTGGCCCCACCATCAAGGCCACCGATTGCGCCGGCTGGTGGCGGGCCCAGTGCGACAGCGAGGATTCGGCACGTGGGCTGAGCAGGATGCGCCGGTGCAAATCCTGTTGCGCCACGTAGCTACCGAAGGCAGCGGGTTCGCCCAGGTGCAGTATCCGGTTGCGCCCGCTCTGCTCGGCAGCGGCCACGGCGATCGCCTGCCAGTGCTGCTGGCGTTTGACGGCACGTTCGGCCGACAGGCGCACCACGCAGCGCTGCGCGGCCAGCGGCTGCAAGGCGGTGGCGCCGAGTTCGACCGCCTTTTCGACGATCCAGTCCATCTTCGCGGCTTCCGGCAGGGCCTGGGCCAGGGTCAGGGCATACGGCAGTTCGGCTTCGCGCGGCGAAAACGCCTTGACCTCGACGGTGACCGACTTGCGCTCGATGCTGGAAAGCGTTGCGGTGTATTCGCCGCCGTCGCCGTTGAACAGGGTCACGTGAGCGCCGGCGGCCAGGCGCAGCACCTGGACATGATGCGCCAGCGCCTGCGGCAGTTCGAATAGGGCGCCGATGGCCAGCGGTTGGGAACAATGAAAGCGGGGCATGGACAATCCTTGACGCGGCAGAGAAATTTGCCAATCCGGGATTTTAGTCCCGGAAGTTCACTCTGGTAAAATATCGGCCTTCCGGTGTCACGTCATGGCGTGGCAGGCCGTCCCTTCCAACCGCTGTCTTGCACCCAAGCTGCCGACCCGCTCATCATGACTTCCACGCTTTCGAATCCTCCCGCGCAACAAAACATGGCCAATGCGATCCGTGCACTGGCCATGGATGCTGTCCAAAAAGCCAATTCCGGTCATCCCGGCATGCCAATGGGCATGGCGGAAATCGCCGTTGCGCTGTGGTCGCGCCACTACCGCCACAATCCGGCCGACCCGCACTGGATCGATCGCGATCGCTTCGTGCTGTCCAACGGTCATGGTTCGATGCTGCATTACGCCTTGCTGCACCTGTCGGGTTATGACCTGTCGATGGACGAGTTGCGCAACTTCCGCCAGATTCATAGCAAGACGCCGGGCCATCCGGAAGTCGAAGTCACCGTCGGCATCGAAACCACCACCGGTCCGCTCGGCCAGGGTCTGACCAATGCAGTCGGCATGGCCCTGACCGAAAAATTACTGGCGGCCGAATTCAACCGCCCCGGTTTCGACGTCGTCGGCCATTACACCTATGCCTTCGTCGGCGATGGCTGCCTGATGGAAGGCATTTCGCACGAAGCCTGTTCGCTGGCCGGCGTGCTGCGCCTGTCGAAGCTGATCGTGCTGTACGACGACAACGGCATTTCGATCGACGGCCATGTCGCCGGCTGGTTCGGCGACGACACGCCCAAGCGCTTCGCCGCCTACGGCTGGAATGTCATCGCCGACATCGACGGTCATTCCGTTGCTGCCGTCGATGCCGCCATCGCGCAGGCCAAGAAGTCCGATCGGCCGACGCTGATCTGCTGCAAGACCGTCATCGGCAAGGGTTCGCCGAATCTGGCCGGTACCGACAAGGTGCATGGCGCCGCGCTCGGCGACAAGGAAATCGCCGCGGTCCGTGCCGCGCTCGGCTGGACCTCGGCGCCGTTCGAGATTCCCGCCGACGTCTACGCCGATTGGGATGCAAGGAAAAACGGCAGCACCCTGCAATCCGGCTGGAACCAGACCTTCGCCGGCTACCAGGCAAAATTCCCGCGCGAAGCCGCCGAGCTGCAACGCCGCATGAAGGGCGAATTGCCGGGCGATTTTGCCGCCGCCGCCGATGCATTGATCGCCGCCTGCATCGACAAGCAGGAAACCATCGCCACCCGCAAGGCCAGCCAGAATGCCATCCAGGCATTGGCGCAGGTATTGCCGGAATTCCTGGGCGGCTCGGCCGACCTGACCGGCTCGAACCTGACCAACTGGAAGGAATGCGTTGCCGTGCGCGCCGACCAGCCGGGCAATCACATCAACTACGGCGTGCGCGAATTCGGCATGAGCGCGATGATGAACGGTATCGCCCTGCATGGCGGCTATCTGCCGTTCGGCGCCACGTTCCTGACGTTTTCCGATTACAGCCGCAATGCCCTGCGCATGGCGGCGCTGATGAAGATCCGCGCACTGTTCGTGTTTACGCACGATTCGATCGGCCTGGGCGAAGACGGTCCGACCCATCAATCGGTTGAACATGTTTCCAGCCTGCGCCTGATTCCGAACCTGGATAACTGGCGTCCTTGCGACACCACCGAATCGGCGGTGGCCTGGATCGAAGCGATCAAGCGCAAGACCGGCCCCAGCACGCTGATCTTTTCGCGCCAGAACCTCCAGTTCCAGCAGCGCAGTGCCGAGCAGGTAGCGGCGATTGCACGCGGCGGTTACGTGCTGCACGACGCGCCGGATGCGCGCGCGATCATCATCGCCACCGGTTCCGAGGTCGAACTGGCGATGCAATCGGCACGTGAACTGGCCAGCCGTGGCGTGCCGGTGCGCGTCGTGTCGATGCCGTCGACCGATGTCTTCGATCGCCAGGATGCAGCCTACCGCGCCGACGTGCTGCCGCGCGGTGTGCCGCGGGTGGCGGTGGAAGCCGGCGTGACGGACTTTTGGTACAAGTACGTGGGTTTGGACGGCGCAGTCATCGGTATCGACACCTTCGGCGAATCGGCGCCGGCCGGCGTGCTGTTCAAGCATTTCGGTTTCACGGTCGACAAGGTCGTGGCGGCCGTCGAGCGCACGCTCGCCTGAATCGATCACTCGAAGACAAGCGGACAAAGACAGCCGCACAAAGACAGCCGCACAAAGACAACCCCAGAGATTTAAACTTTCCAGGAGCAAGAAGAACATGACGATCAAACTTGGCATCAATGGTTTTGGCCGTATCGGCCGCAACGTATTTCGCTCGGCGATCAAGAGCTTCAGTGATATCGAAATCGTCGGCATCAACGACCTGCTGGAACCCGACTACCTGGCCTACATGCTGAAGTACGACTCGGTGCATGGCCGCTTCGACGGAGAGGTCTCGGTCGACGGTAATACCCTGATCGTCAACGGCAAGAAGATCCGCCTGACGCAGGAACGCGATCCTGCCAACCTGAAGTGGGGCGAGATCGGCGCCGACGTGGTGCTCGAGTCCACCGGACTGTTTCTGGACAAGGCATCGGGTGAAAAGCACCTGGCCGCCGGCGCGAAGAAAGTCATCTTCTCGGCGCCGTCGAAGGACGACACTCCCATGTTCGTCTTCGGCGTCAACGACAAGACCTACAAGGGCGAAGCGATCATCTCCAACGCATCGTGCACCACTAACTGCCTGGCGCCGATTGCCAAGGTCCTGAATGACAAGTGGGGCATCAAGCGCGGCCTGATGACGACGGTGCACGCCGCCACGGCAACGCAAAAAACCGTGGATGGTCCGAGCAACAAGGACTGGCGCGGCGGCCGCGGCATCCTGGAAAACATCATCCCATCGAGCACCGGCGCCGCCAAGGCAGTGGGCGTGGTCATTCCCGAGCTGAACAAGAAACTCACCGGCATGTCGTTCCGCGTGCCGACTTCCGACGTGTCCGTGGTCGACCTGACCTGCGAACTCAACAGCGAAGCGACGCTGAAGGAAATTTGCGCCGAAATGAAAGCGCAAAGCGAAGGCGCGCTCAAGGGCGTGCTCGGCTACACCGAAGAGAAGGTCGTCGCCACCGACTTCCGCGGCGACACCCGCACCTCGATCTTCGATGCGGATGCTTCGATCGCGCTCGACGGCACCTTCATCAAGGTCATCGCCTGGTACGACAACGAATGGGGTTACTCGAACAAGTGCCTGGAAATGGTGCGTGTGGTCTCGAAGTGATTTGATTCTGCACCCGACTGAAAGCGCCGCAAGGCGCTTTTTTTTGTGCCGGGCTCTAGGTTCATCCAAGGATGGTCGAAATCGACGATGCGGCAGGCATAGCCAAAAATGAAATCGAAACCGTTTGCGCATGATGAACGTATACAGGATTGACCTTATGATGTGGTCCGACTCTTGTGCTGTTTACTTTTCACCTTCCTGCTGATCCGATGACCACTTACCTTCAAAGGTTGTACCGATCCTGCCTCGTTGCGTTCGGCTTGCTCTGCGCTCTGGCAGCTCTGGCAGTTCCGGCATCGGCGCATGAGTTCTGGATGCTGGCGCAGCCGCCGTCGATCGCGCCGGGCGGCGCCACCCGGCTGTCGCTCAACGTCGGTGAATATTTTACTGGCGACGTGGTCGCGTTTTCGATCCAGTATGTGGCCGCGCTACGTCACATCGCTGCCGGGGTCGACCAGGATCTGCTGCCCCGGGTAGCGAAAACCGCCACAGTCGGTGAATTCCCCATTCGGCTGGAAAAGCCGGGTACGCATCTGTTCGCCTACGACAGCCATCCGAACCGCATCACGCTGGGTGGCGAAAAATTCCACGCCTACCTGCATGACGAGGGCATGGACGAGATCGTCAGGCAGCGCGAGGATGCCGGTTCCGGTGCCACGCCGGCGCGCGAACGCTATCGGCGGTATGTAAAGACACTGGTGGAGGTCGGTGGCAAGGCGGATCAGAGTTTTGCCGTCCAAACCGGCCAGCGCTTCGAGATCGTGCCGCTCGACAATCCGCTCACCGCAACAGTCGGTGACACCTTGAAGTTTTCACTCCTGTTCGAACAGAAGCCCTTGGCCAACGCGCTGGTCAAGGCCTGGTACCTGAACGGCGATCAGACCGTGATGATCCGTGCCCGCACCGACGCCGCCGGCAAATTCGCCTTCAGCCTGCCATATGCCGGCAGCTGGATGCTGAGCGTGGTGCACATGATTCCAACCACCGATTCCAGCGAAGATGACTGGGACAGCCTGTGGGGCAATCTGACTTTCACGCTGAAACCTCGCCGCTAGACGCCGCGCGACTCCGAACGCCTCAAGCCTCGAACACGCTGCCCCAGGCCCCGACCACGAGGGCCACTTGCGTCGTGATGCGTCCGACATCGATGCGCGCCTTTTCACTGCCTTGAAGGCGTACCTGGTGCTGCAGCTTGCGCAACGTTCGGTAGGCATCGGCCAACCCGGTCGCCATGTCGTGCTCCAGCAGTCCGAGTTCACCGCACAGTTTCAGCAACCCGATGTTGCCGATGTCGTCCGCCAGTTGCGGATATTGCGCCGCATGTTGCAGCACCAGGTACTGCACCATGAATTCGATGTCGATCATGCCGCCCTTGTCATGCTTCAGGTCGAACAGCGGCGTGCGATTCGGATGCGCGTCGTGCAACTTGCGGCGCATTTCCAGCACGTCGTGCCGCAATGGCTCGACTTCGCGCGGCCGGCGCAATACCTCGGTGCGGATCGCCTCGAAACGCTCGCCGATGGCGCGGTCGCCGGCGCAATAGCGGGCCCGGGTCAAGGCCTGGTGTTCCCACAGCCAGGCGGACTTCATCTGGTACTTTTC
>JAYUWF010000253.1:0-4418 GCA_043753685.1 Herminiimonas sp. | reverse complement strand
CGGCAACCACCAGCCAGCCTCGGAACAGGCCCGGCGCGACTGCTGGCGGCGTGCCGATCATGCGCTGTGGCGGACGCATGGGCGGGTGGTGGCGTAGTGCGGAATTGGCATGGCGAAGCTCCAGTTTCCCGATTGTACGGTGCACTCGCTAGCGAAGGCCTGCTTGACTGCAGACATACAGTATTGCCACGATTGATACCGCACGCTTTAAAGACGCCGTTTGCCAAAGACGCCAGGCGTGCTGATCTTCACCGACGCCAGCAGTCGCTTCAACGTCGACAACGCCGTATGCCGACTGCTGACCTGAATTTGCACTCGACTGTCCTCATGTAAGTTGATTGGTCGTGCGACTTTCGCCTTCAAGTTGTGCACAATGCCTTCATCAAATTTTTCGGAAGGTAGAAATCCATGGGTTTTGCCAAGAAAGGCTCCAGCTTCGGCAAAAAAGGGCCACGCACCAAACCGGTCGACGACCAACTGACAACAGACGTTAAAGTTCTCGATTTTCGGCGCGACTTCTACCAGTGTCAGGTGTGCCTGGCGGAGGGAATCGTCACGGAACATCAGTACCTGGATCAGTGCCCGTACTATGCGTTGCCCTCTGCGCAATAGGATGAGCTGGACTACGCATCGTTTGCCGGAATCACAGAACAAGCGCAGATCCCTGGGCTGCTGATATCCGGCCCGGCGGCCGGGCTGGGGAAAGACAACCGTGGCGGCTGGCCTTTCATGGTGGCTATGTCATGAGGAACACCAGGCCAGTTATTTCCATGCCGACTTCGGGCCCAGCCTTCCGGCAACCGCCCAGCTGTTCAGTCCGGGAGCCTGCCGTTTTATTTTGGGCGAAGCGTCAGAAGACGGCCCCGAACGCGTACGAGGACGGCACTTCGGTTTGGATCAGCCCAGAAAAAGCCGCAGCGCCGATTGTAAGTTGGCTGCCAGCATGATGCTAGCCAGACTGCCAGTGCCTGGCCTGCGTCAGAGCGCGTCGTGAACCCGGTCGCTGTTGCTGCTGCTACGGCTTCCCTTCAAATGCATCTCGACGTCGCCGGCCAAGTCGCCGACTGCAGCGACGGCTTCTTTCAACTGGTCCGGCGTTGTGTCGAGTTTCGCGGCCCACTCATGCAGTGCGGATTCGTCCTGAAGGTCAATACGAGGGCCGTTGCGGCCTGAATCAGTGTTTGTGTTGTCAGTCATGTTCTGTCCTGGCTGTCGGGTTTTCGGAGGCAATCTAGCCATCTGTAACTGGCTAAAGAACGGACATTTACTTGCGGCGCCGGTTCATCCAATGTGCACAATGCGTTGATCAAATTTTCCGCAAGGTAGAAATGTATGAATGGCCAAGTCCGTGAAGGCTCCGCAACGGATCGAATCGAGGTTGCGGAAGCGATCTTCAAGTCGGCAATGTCATGAAGTTTTGTCGTCGTCGCTTCGCCGATGGATTGCAACCGGGTAGTGCCACGGCGGCGTGGGCTGAAACCCTGTTGAAGGTGTTGTTAGCCCAGGATGGCTCCGCGACGCTACTGTGCGAAACCATCGCAGGGGGAGCCGTGCAATTGACGGTGCTCAAGCAAAACATCACCGAGCATGTGCCTCCGGAGGTCAGACAACATTTGCCCGGACAGCGCTTTATGGAGCGTTTCGTAACTCTGTCTTCCGGTGGCGAAGTGATGATGGATAACCTGTCCTACATTGCACTGGATGCGATGGAGCCCAGCGTGTGCAAAATCCTGGAAGAAGGGCAAGTGCCGATCGGCCATTTGTTCGATCGCCTGTGGGTGCGTAAAAAATCACTTTTCGGTATGGAATCGCTACACGAACGGTTGTGGGCGCAATCCGGCTTGCCGGATGCGCGCGCCGTTCGCAGCTATCTCGTAAGCACACCGGCGGCACCCTGCATGCTCATTAGTGAAACCTTCCGTGCCGGCATGCGCCGCGGTCTGCCTGGTGACCTTTCGGAATAAACCAGATTGCGAGCTGCCGGCCCACATTGGATTTCGGCCAGATTGACCCGACCCGGCAACGACCCATCCCCGCCTGTTGCGCCAACGATCTGGCAATGTCGCGCCAGCGGTCTGGGCCGCGAGTGCAGTACACTGCGGCAGAGGCTCCAGGCAATCGACCGGGTGTCGGCACACTTCATAAAAAAAACTAGGCGGCGATGCAATGTCCTTTCTGACACTCGACCTGAACCTCCTGCGCGTTTTCGACGTCGTCATGTCGGAACAGAACCTGACGCGCGCAGCAGAACGGCTGGCCACGACGCAGCCCGCGGTATCGAACGCGGTCAAGCGTCTGCGCGAGGCGCTGAACGATGATCTGTTCGTGCGCACTGCCCACGGCGTCAAGCCGACCCAGCGCGCCGAAGAACTGTGGCCGGGCATCCGGGCCGCTCTGTCGGACCTGCAGGCATTGCTGTTGCCGCCCAAGCTGGACCTGGGCACGCTGTCGACCACCTTCCGGCTGGCGATGGCCGACTCGACCGCCTCGCTGCTGCTGCCGCAGTTGCTGCGTTCGATCAAGTCGCAAGCCCCCGCGATCGACCTGCGCATGCTGCCCCTGACCAGCCGCGATCCGCGCTTCATGCTGCTGCAAAGCGAGATCGAACTGGCGGTCGGCTCCTTCCCCACGGTGGTGGCCGAGCTCGCGGGTGAACAAGGTTCGGTCTCGGCGATTCGTCACCACCGTCTCTACAGCGGCAAGTACATCTGCGTCATGCGCAAGGATCATCCGCTGGCCAAGGGTGAACTGACGGTCGACGGTTATTGCGACGCGCTGCATGCGCTGGTGAGTTTTTCCGGGCGGGCACACGGTCCGGCCGACGAAGCGCTGGCCGCGCTCGGACGCAGCCGGCGGGTGGCGCTGACGGTCAGCCAGTTCTATACGGTCGGACGGGTGGTGGCCGACTCGGACCTGATCTCGATCGTGCCACGGCATTTGCTGGGAACGATCGGCATGACGGGCCTGTTGACCACCAAGGAACTGCCGTTCGAATTGCCTGCGGTTCATGTGGACATGCTGTGGCATGACCGCGATACCCGCAAAGGCGCACATGCCTGGCTGCGCGAGCAATTGCAGAACGACCGGCACTGAACGCTGGATGTCGCGGCAAGTACGCCGCGCCGACGGCCCGTTTGAAAATCACCTTGGCGCCCGAATCGCAGCGTCGTTTGCAGGATGCATCATGAAATTGAAACCAGTGTGCATCCTGATCGGCCTACTGCCAGCGACCGGCGCCAGCCTCGCGCAGACGTCATTGCCGGATCACCTGGTCGGCAATCTCGGGGCGGCAATCTACGCGACCCGTGGCCCGGCCAATCGGCCGCACGAAGCGCCACTGGTGCTGCCGTTTGCTTACGCCGATTACGGGCGCCTGTTTGCCCGGGTCGACACGGTCGGCATCAAGACCTTGCAGATTGGCGCGGGATACCTCGAGCTGGTCGGTCGCATCAGCGTCGAGGGATCGAAATCCGATCGCAGCGGTTTGCGCGAATTGCGTGGACGTCCGAATCCGCTGCCCCTTGGCGTGGGGACCTTTCAGGAAACCGCGATCGGTGGATTTTTTCTGTATGCCTTGCACGATCTGCGCTCGGGCGGCGATCTGCTCGAAGCCACCTATGCGGCAGAATTGTCGGTCAGGGACTGGAAGATCTATCCACAGCTCGGTCTGGAGCGGCGCAGCAGCCGGTACGAGCGCCAGGTGCGTGGCGTGACGCAACTGGAAGCAGACTTCAGCGACAGACCGGCATATGCGCCGGGCGCATCGACCACGCCTGTGGCCGGCATTGCGGTCGACGTACCGCTGTCAGGTCCCTGGTTTCTCAACCTGCAATTTCGCCGTGAGTGGTTTGGGAGCACCGTCCGCACCAGCCCGCGCGCCGGCAGCCGCAATCAGGACAACGGCTTCGCCGCAATTTCCTACGCCTTCAAGTAAAGAAACCCGGGGCCAAAAGACCCTCATAGCCAAATAGTTATACTCAATAGTCATAATAAATACTAATCAGTCTATTTAGTTATACAATCGGCAAATCAAAACGGTATCCCGGCGCCACTGGCGCACCGGACCGAGCCGATTGACGGGTATTTTCCCTGCACGACTTCCCACCCTCTGAAGGATCTACCAATGAAACAAGTATTCACAGCCGCCGCATTCGCCCTGGCCTTCGGCGCCGCCAATGCAGCCGACATCGTCGATACTGCAGCATCAGCGGGATCGTTCAACACGCTGGTTGCCGCAGTCAAGGCAGCCGGCCTGGTCGACACACTGAAGGGCCCGGGACCGTTTACCGTCTTCGCGCCGACCGACGAAGCCTTTGCAAAGATTCCGAAAGCTAAGCTCGATGCGCTGCTCAAGGACAAGGCCGCACTGACCAAGATCCTGACGTACCATGTTGTCTCTGGCAAGGTGATGGCAGCCG
>JAYUWF010000252.1:0-4433 GCA_043753685.1 Herminiimonas sp. | reverse complement strand
CCACGCTGTGCGCCGCGTGCCGCGCCGTCCTTCTGGGCCACTTCGACCTTGCCGCCGTCCCGCAGCTTGTCGGCGCCGTCGGTCACGACCACTTCACCGGCCTGCAAGCCGCTCAGGATTTCGCTGTCTTCGCCCTGTACCTTGCCAACCGTGATCAGACGCATCGCGACCGTGCTGTCGGCCTTGACCACATAGACGAACGTACCCTGCGTGCCGCGCTGCACACCGGCCGTCGGAATGATCACGACCGACTTGCGCACGTCGATCAACATGCGGGTATTGACGAACTGGTTAGGGAACAAGGCGTAATCGGTATTGGCGAACTGTGCTTTCAGGCGCACCGTGCCGGTGGCCGGATCGATCTGGTTGTCCACCGTTAGCAGGCTGCCGCTGGCGAGTTTGGCTTTCAGGGCGCGGTCATAGGCATCGACCGGCGGCTTGTCGCCGGTGGTCAATTTTTTCATGACCGCCGGTATGTTGTCTTCGGGGATGGTGAACAGTACCGTGATCGGCTGCAGCTGGGTGATGACCACCAGCCCGTTGGTGTCGCCGGCGCGCACGATGTTGCCGGTATCGACCAGACGCAGTCCGATCCGTCCGCCGATCGGCGCCGTGACCTTGGTATAGCTCAGCTGCAGCTTGGCATTGTCGACCACGCCCTGGTCGGCCTTGATCGAACCCTGGTACTGCCGCACCAGTGCCTGCTGCGTGTCGAGTTGCTGCTTGGCGATCGAATCCTGCTGGAACAAAAGCCTGTAGCGCTCCAGATCGACTTGCGCATTCGTCAGCAGCGCCTGGTCGCGCGCCATCTGGCCTTCGGCTTGCGTCAATTGCACCTGGAATGCGCGTGAATCGATTTCAGCCAGCAGTTCGCCAGCCTTGACCACCTGACCTTCCTTGAACAGCACGCGCATCAACTGGCCATCGACCCGGCTGCGCACCGTGACGGTGTTGAGCGGCACGGCCGTACCGAGGCCATTCAGATAGACCGGAATATCGCCGGTGCGCGCCGTGGCTGCCACCACAGGCGCATTCGGCCGATTGCCACCACCACCGGGACCACCCGGACGCTTGCCGGTGCCTGGTGCGCCCTTGGCTGCTTGTCCGGCACCGGGCGCGCCGCCGCCGTCGGTGGTTGTTGCCGGCGCACGAAAGAAAAAATAGTAGACGGCGCCCGCTGCAATCAGCACCAGCATGACCCAGGGCCACCAGCGGCGATGCACCGGTGGTGGCGGCACCGGAGCGAGCAGCGCGGGACGCGCTGGCTGGAGTTGGTCTGGCGTGGGGGATTGAGTCATCTGGGTCGCTGCGGGTGACAATGGATCGGGAATCGCATGCTGCCTTGCGATTGGTCCGCAAAACGGCATGACGAAAGTGTCGAACTTTGCGAATTGCCGCGCCGCGGCAGTACATGGTTTGCAGAATTATAAGGAAAGTCGGCCCGACCAGTGTGACGTATTGTTTCCTGGCGCGAGCGACGGCGATGCCGGCAGCTCGGCGCCGGCGTTCGAACCGCCCCTCAGGTTAGGCAAACGGGATACAAGTCGATACAATGCGCCGGCGTCCAACGCAGGACGCAGCGCAGGACGCAGCGCAGGACGCAGCGCGTGGCGCGGCGAGTGGTAAGGCGCGGAAAACTACCGGTGGTCAGCGGCGCACGCGAGCCGTCGCCACGCGCAGGCGCCGGCGCTGGTCACCCATGATGCGGCGCAGATCGGCGATGCTCAGGCCACTGACTTCGCTGATGCGAATGAGCAGCCAGGCGCCGACGCCGAGGGTACCCAGTCGGATGCCGGTCAAGACCGGGCGCGCGACGTCGAGCACCCGCGACAGCGCGGCATCGTTCTTCAGCCCGAGCTGCAACAACAGCATGTCGAGCAATTGGTTGGGATCGTAGGTTGCCGGTGTCGGCGCAAGAGAAATGTTCATGGGTTTCATGGCGTGTCGAATTTTTTGCGTAGTTCATCAGATGGGCGCGGCGCCGTCTGTTCGCCAATTCGCATTGCTGGTCCATACTGGGGCAGGGCGCCGTCAGCAGTTTGATTGTGCCGCGCGTTTGAAGATGAATTAAGCGAAAATAGGGTGTGATTTGTGGTGACGCAAAAAATTCGCGCTTAAGTTGTTTTCACCTGAACCTTCTGACGCAACCTTGTAACTGGATCGTGTAACGCGATCTCGTGACTCGATCTTGTGACTCGATCTTGTGACTGATCCTTGTAACTGATCCTTGTAACTGAACCATTCAGCCGGACCGGGTGATGGAACCGATCGGCCGGCAGCGATGCCAGCGTTTTTTTGAAAGCTGAACAATGAAATGGTGGTTTGTCGCTCTGTACGTCTCCTCGGTGCTGTTCGTGCACTTTCGCGGCCGCGCGCGCTTGCCTTTTTTTCGGCAGCTGTTCGATCACTCGACGTTCATGGCGCCGATTAACATGGTGATGTATGCACTGTCGAAGGTGCCGTCGATCGCCTACCTTCCAGTACGCGACTTCAAGGAGCTGGAAGTTTTGCAGGCCAGCTGGATGGATATCCGGACCGAAGCCGTGCAGCTGCTGCACGCACAGAAGATTCGCGCCGCCGCCGACAACAACGACGCCGGTTTCAATTCGTTCTTCAAGTCGGGCTGGAAGCGCTTCTATCTGAAATGGTACGACGCGAGTCATCCGTCGGCGCAGGAACTCTGCCCGCGCACCTTTGCATTGTTGAAGACCCTGCCATCGGTGAAGGCGGCGATGTTCGCGGAGTTGCCGCCCGGCGCCGTGCTCAACCCGCATCGCGATCCGTTCGCCGGTTCGCTGCGGTACCACCTGGGCCTGGTCACGCCCAACGACGATGCCTGCTTCATCGAGGTCAACAACGAGCGCTACAGCTGGCGCGATGGCCAGGCCGTGATCTTCGATGAAACCTTCATTCACTGGGCCAAGAACGGCACCGACGTGGACCGCATCATCCTGTTCTGCGACATCGAGCGGCCGATGCGTTTCGGCTGGGCGCGCGGGCTCAACCGGTGGTTGGGCAGGACCATGATGACGGCGGCCAGTTCGCCCAACGACACCGGCGACCAGACCGGCGGCATCAACAAGCTGTTCCACCTGGCGTGGTCGGCGGGCCAGTACCGGCGCCGCCTGAAACGCTGGAACCGCTCCGTGTACTTTGCCCTGAAATTCGGCTTGATCGCTGCCGCCGTGGTGCTCGTCATCAAGCTGTGATGTCATCGGCACGACAGGTTTTTGAATAGGCATCCATACTGGTATGCGGGCAGGGCAGAACATCGCTGGACTTGCCGCACAAAACTGATATTGTGCAGGCAACGTCATCCTTGCCTGGTTCCATGCCGATCGTCGCCCGCGTCCAGAAACTGCTCCATCTTCATCCGCGCCTGCTGCTGGCCGCGGCCGTCGGCTTGTTCATTGGCGTGTTCCTGCCGCAGGAACCGTTGCAGCGCGCGATCATCGGCTGGAATACCGGTGTCTGGCTATACCTCGGCATGATCTGGTACCTGATGGCCGGCGCCAAACCGAACGACGTCAGGAAATTCGCCGAGCAGGAAGACGAAAGCGCAACCATGGTGCTGATCCTGGTCTGCGCCGCCGCCATGGCCAGCCTGGCGGTGATCGTGCTGCAACTGGGCGCGGCAAAGGATCTGGACGGCGCCGAACTGCTGCTGCACTACCTGTTGACTGGGGCCACGGTACTCGGCTCCTGGTTCCTGGTCGGTACGATCTTTGCGGTGCATTACACCATGCTGTTTTATACCGATGTATCGAAGCTGCCGGCATTGAAATTCCCGGACGAAAAAGAGACGCCCGATTACTGGGATTTCCTGTATTTTTCCTTCACGATCGCCGCAGCCGTGCAGACCTCCGATGTCGCGGTGATGAACACCACGCTGCGCAAGGCGGTGCTGGGCCAATCGGTGCTGGCATTCCTGTTCAATGCCGCAATCCTCGGACTGTCGATCAACATCGCCGCCAGCCTGATCGGCGGTTGATCCGCCGCCGGGGCCATTCGTTGGACGTGTTAAGTCCCGGTCGAGCGGCACTTCGGGCAATCATTCACCATTCATATAGCAGATATGACGAATCGAAATTGGCGCGGGCGCAGATGAATCGTTATAGTTCAGTTGTCTCCTCTGTATCCTCAAGATATGGATTTAGCCCGCTCCACGAGCGGGCTTTTTTTTTCGCCTGCCCGTTCTGTGCCCCCGCAAGGTTGTCCGCTACTGTTGCTCGGTCTATCATGCCGGTCTCATTGCAATTCCCGTTGTCATGCGGGATGCGTTCGACCAGGACAGGGGCCCACATGAACAGTGCAGCGATCTATCAACAACTCGGTTTCGATCACGGCGCCCATCAAGGCGATGACCTGACGGTGCACGCGCCCCGCGACGGCGCGCAACTGGCGAGGCTGGGCGTGGCCAGCGCCGCGCAGAC
>JAYUWF010000251.1:0-4435 GCA_043753685.1 Herminiimonas sp. | reverse complement strand
CAGCCGATGCCAGGTGCGCAACGCGTAAAGCAAATTGTCAGATGTAGACATACATAGTTAAACGAAACGATTTAATTGTATTTTTCGGCAGGACGTTTGCTGAGAAATCACCAAATTGATGAAACGATTGGCGGAACGATTTCTAAGTATGCGGCAAGGACCGGAGATTAGCAAATCGCATCGGATGGGCAACTCCGTTAGGCCAGTTGGCCAACGAACGCAAACCGCAGTGAGCCGAGCGTGTTGGTCCAGAAGCAGGGCGCTTTCGCAGTGGAACTGGCTGGTCTTTCAGAATTACGTCAACGTTGACTTGGCCCGAGCGACTTTGGCTTGGATTCGGGAATGCCTGGCTGCTACTTTGATCAGTTTTTGCTGATAGACGTATGCCACCGGCCTTCAGAATGGCTTTTGACAGATCCTGGTTAAGAGTGGCAAGGGTGTTGACGATCGCCCAGAACTGACCCACTTCGAGCAATAAATTTCATCCAAATTTGACCCACGTGATTGAATCACCTGCTTAATGTTTGAGCAGGGAGACAGGGAGTGATCACAGTGGGCATGTTAGCCAAGATCAGGCGGATGTATATCCGCGAGAAGTTATCGATTCGCGAGATCGCCAGACGTACGAACCTTTCACGCAATACGGTCCGGCAGTGGCTGAAGTCGGCGGAGATGAGCGAACCGAAATATCCTGAGCGGCGCGTTGTCAGCGTCGTCGATCCGTATGTGGATCAATTACGCAGCTGGCTGGAAACCGACAGTCATCGACCGAAACGAGACCGTCGCACGGCCAAGATCATGTTCGAGGCCATCAAGGCACTGGGCTACCCCGGCAGTTATGTTCGAGCCTGTGTCCGGGTCCGCAAGCTGCGCCAGGAACTCGGCGATGCCCCACATCGAAGTGCCTTCGTGCCGTTAAGCTTCGCGCAAGGCGAAGCATTCCAGTTCGACTGGAGCTGCGAGTACGCCTGGATTGGCGGCCTGCGGCGGCGCCTGGAAGTCTCACACTGCAAGCTGGCCTGCAGCCGGGCATTCTGGCTGGTGGCTTATCCGGCACAGAGCCATGAAATGCTGTTTGACGCCCATACCCGGTCGTTCGAGGCGTTCGGCGGCATTCCCCGACGCGGTATTTATGACAATATGAAGACCGCGGTCGATCGCGTCGAGCGTGGCAAGACCCGCATCGTCAACGCCCGCTTCCTCGCCATGTGCGGCCATTATCTGTTCGAACCCGATTTTTGCAATGTCGCCTCCGGCTGGGAGAAAGGCATTGTCGAGAAGAACGTCCAGGACCGGCGCCGGCAGGTCTGGGCCGAACTGCGTGAGCAGCGCTGGAGCTCACTGGAACAGTTAAATGAGGCGCTCAGCGATCGCTGCCGGCAATCCTGGGACACCATGGCCCATCCGGAATGGCCGGCCATGACGGTGGCCGATGTCCTGCAGGACGAACGCATGCATCTGATGCCGATGCCCCGCGCCTTCGACGGCTACGTGGCGCAGCCGGCACGGGTGTCGGCGACGAGCCTGATCCATTTCCAGCGCAACCGGTACAGCGTGCCGACCTCCCATGCCCACCGGATCGTCAGCCTGCACATTTATCCGGATCAGCTGGTCATGGTGGCCGACGACGAAGAGATTGCCCGGCATGCGCGCTGCTTCGATCGTCACCAGACTTTTTACGATTGGCAGCACTACATTGCGCTGATCGTCCAGAAACCGGGCGCATTGCGCAACGGCGCGCCGTTCCTGACGATGCCACCAGCGCTGCAATTGCTGCAGCGGCACTTGCTGAAACACCCGGGCGGCGATCGGGTCATGGCGCAAGTGCTGTCGTCGATTCCACTGCACGGCCTCGATACGGTGCTGGTGGCCGTCGAATGCGCTCTGGAGTCCGGTCGCCCCAGCGGCGAACACGTCATGAATGTCCTGGGACGATTGAAGGAGCCGGTCACCGACTGCGACATCGTTGCCACGCCGATGGTGTTGAAGGAAGAACCGGTGGCCAATGTGGCGCGCTACGAGCGGCTGCGTACTGTTACCCCGGAGGCCAACGATGTCGCATGAAATCGTCCGTCATTTAAAAGAGCTGAAGCTACACGGCATGGCGCAAAGCTGGCCGGAAATGGTCGGGCAGACGCGTCTGGCGGAGTTCGATCCTGTCAGTTTCATGAGCCAGCTACTGCGTTCGGAGAGCGCAGAACGGGAAGTCCGTTCAATTGCCTACCAGATGACGGCAGCGCGCTTCCCGGCCCACCGCGACCTGCAGGGCTTTGACTTTGCCGAATCAAAGGTCGATGAAAGCCTGGTGAAGCAACTGCACACGCTGTCGTTTCTGGATGCAGCACACAACCTCGTCTTCATCGGCGGCCCCGGCACCGGCAAGACGCATCTGGCAACAGCGTTGGGGGTCGAGGCGATTGGCCGGCATGGCAAGCGGGTACGCTTCTTCTCCACCATCGAGCTCGTCAACGCGCTGGAACTGGAAAAGGCAGCCGGCAAACAGGGGCAGATCGCGCACCGCTTGATGTATGCCGACCTGGTGATTCTCGACGAGCTGGGCTATCTGCCGTTCAGTCAGGCCGGTGGTGCGCTGCTATTTCATTTGCTGTCGAAACTCTACGAGCGCACCAGCGTGGCAATCACGACTAACCTCGGCTTTGCCGAATGGCCGTCGGTATTTGGCGGCGACGCCAAAATGACCACGGCGCTACTCGACCGTCTCACCCATCACTGCCACATCGTCGAAACCGGTAACGATTCCTGGCGATTCCGGCACAGCGAATCAAGCCGCAAATCACCCACCAAGAAACCAGCGAAGAAAGGAGATCCAGGAACCAGACCAGAAGACTTATCCACAGACGCGGTGTAATCTACGCGCAAACAGGGTGGGTCAGTTTTAGATGAAATCTGTGGTCCAGTTTTAAGCGATTCCCAACAATGCTACCCGTTCAATTGTGGATGGGAGCTTCGCATGGGGAGGCAGATAAGTATGGCCACGCGCAAAGAATTAATCGAAGCGGTACGCATGCGGTATGAACAAGCGAACCGCGCTGAGAAGGCAAGGATTTTAGATGAGTTCACGGCAGTCGCTGGCTATCATCGCAAACACGCGATTCGGGCATTGAAGGCTGACGCCAAAGAAGGCAAACAAGAAAGGCAGCGAAGTCGTCTTTACAGCGAAGCGGTACTCCAAGCGCTCGTTATCTTGTGGGAAGCCGGGGACCGTGTCTGCGGTAAGCGGCTAAAAGTGTTGATACCGATTTTGCTCGCATCGATGAAGCACTTCGGGCACCCGGTTCCGACTGCAGAGATTCAGGCGAAGTTGCTGACGATCAGTGCTGCCACGATTGATCGCCGCCTGGCGCCCATACGAGCGAAGATCGATGGCGAAGGTCGCCGCCGAGTCGGTGTTGGTTCTGCCATTCGGCGCAGCATTCCTGTAAGGACCTTTGCAGACTGGAACGAGCCACCGCCAGGATTTTTTGAAGTTGACATGGTTGAGCATTGCGGCGGCCGAAAGTACGACGGAAATTTCGTCCACACGTTGACCATGACCGACATCGCGAGCGGTTGGACGGAATGCGTTGCAATGCCCGTTCGCAATCAACTACTGGTGGTGGAAGGCTTTGCCAAAGTTGCCGCTGAACTGCCGTTTCCCATGCTTGGTGTGGATACCGACAATGACAGTGCGTTCATGAACGATACGGTATTTTCATACTGCAAAGCCAAAGGACTGGAGCAGACGCGTTCACGAGCGTATAAAAAAAACGATCAGGCGTGGGTCGAGCAAAAGAACGGATCAGTGGTTCGACGCCTGGTTGGCTACGGCAAGCTAAGCGGTCTTCAGGCAACGCACGAACTTGCCTGCTTATACGAAGCCTCGCGCTTGTACATCAATTTTTTCCAGCCGTCGTTCAAGTTGAAGTCGAAGGTCCGGGACGGCGCCAGGGTACACAAGAAATACCATGCGCCCATGACACCGTGCGATCGACTTCTCGCAATTCCCACCCTGAGCGCGCAAGCCAAAGCCGTTTTGCAGGCACAATTCCAATCGACGGATCCTGTTCGGTTGTTGGAGACGATTCGATCTTGCCAAAAACGTCTGGCAGGATTATCGACTGACCCGCTGGTAGTACTTCCAGACGCCACACACACTTCCGATCTGTCCGGGTTCTTGCAGAGCCTCTCTGACGCATGGAAGGAAGGAGAAGCCAGACCGACACACCAGAAATCAGCGGCTAAACCACATTGGTGGCGTTCTCGTGTCGATCCTTTTGAGCATGTCTGGCCACAGGTCGTGCAATGGTTGCATGCTGACCGGTCGTTAAGTGCGAAGGACTTGCTGACCCGACTTTCCCGGATATGCGTCAGGAGCAGCCTGGGAAAGTCGGGTCAGCAAGTCCTTCGCACTTAACGACCGGTCAGCATGCAACCA
>JAYUWF010000250.1:0-13407 GCA_043753685.1 Herminiimonas sp. | reverse complement strand
GCATGGCCTGATCGCGCGGGCCGACCAGGCCTTGTACGACGCAAAAGCCGCCGGCCGCAACCGCTTTCATTTTGCGCCGACGCGCGTCGGGCAGGCCGGGCCTCTAACACTCTACTCGCCGCTGCCGCATGTAGGCGAGTTCCTGCCGCCGCTTCTGGAGTCGAATTCCTGCAGTTGAAGGCGCGATGCCTGACTCACCTGGATCCGCTTCTGCTTGCCAGGTACCGACGACTGTATTTGCCTGAAAGACTACACATGAACGTGACGCTTCTGCCGTGGTTGATCGCTCTCGGCGCTACCGCTGGGGCAATCGGTGGCCTGTTTGCGTTCTCGTGGAAACGTCGCAACAGCGCCGCCTGGATGCTCTACGGCGTTGTTACCTGTGGCGGCGCGCTGATTCTGCTGGCTCTTCTGCCGCGCCTGGAGCGGCGCACATTGCCCACCGATCGCGAACGCAACTGGCATCGCTGAGTCGCATCTCACATTTGCTGGAGTACTGCCGTATCGACAAGACCGGTCCTTGCGTTCGCTCGGCCGGATAACGGCCGCCCTGTGCATTTCACCGCGCTGGAAACTTGCTGGCCGGCGCCCGACCTGCGGCTGTAGTGGATCGCCTACAGTCGATACCGCAACAGGCTGACAAGGAATTTCCTGTTTACTTGATGGAGGTCAACTTTCTATCTGTTCATAATCAATCCCTGACCTGTTTCGCCGTGGCTGTTGAAGTTCGGCCGTGGCTGGAAACAGGCACTGCGCGGCATTGCTGTAGTATCGCTGCGCTCAATTTCGGAGGTCTGTCATGCCGACTACAGAAACAGCCGATCGACCGGAACCCTGCGCACTGCTGGTCGGTGCCGCAGGGATACCTGTCGCGCGCCGTCGGCCCAAGACACCGGCTCGGGCGCCCGCATGACGGTCGCACAGCCCAGATCGTTACGGGTGCTGGTGGCCGAGGACCACCCGGTCAATCAGCGTCTGGTGGGCTATGTACTGAAAGAGCGCGGGCATTCGTTCGCCTTGGTCGCCAATGGACTCGAAGCGCTGGAGCTGCATGCGCGCGAGCCGTTCGACGTGATCCTGATGGATGGCCAGATGCCTGAGATGGATGGCTATGCGGCGACCCGTGAGATCCGGCGGCGCGAACAGGAAACGGGCCAACATATCCGCATCATCGCCGTGACCGCCAACGCATTGAAGGAAGATCGGCAGGTGTGCCTGGATGCCGGCATGGACGACTACATTGCCAAGCCGATCGACCCGGACCTGTTGCTTGACATGCTGGAATTCCATACCCGCCATCGCACGCCGACGCGACCGGCGCAGGTGCCTGGCGATCACACTGCAACGTCGGCCCGGAGCGCTGCGGAAAGCCATGCCCGAACCTCGGCGATGCAGGTTTTCAATCTGCACACGGCGCTGGAACGCGTGCGCGGCAAAAAGCCTTTTCTTGGTCAACTGACCGCCATGTTCCTGGCCGAATTGCCAAAAATAATGCGCGATATTTCCCAGGCCGCCGTGGCAGAAGATTCCCGCGACCTGGAGCGCCTGGCGCATCGTCTGCGGGGCGCTGCGATCACTGTCAGTGGTGAATCGCTGGCCGCTGCCGCTGCCCGCCTCGAGCGCCTGGCCGCGCAGGGTTACCTGGTCGGCGCGCCATCGCTGCTGGAGCAACTGCAACAACACGCAGAGCGGCTTTGCACCGAACTGGAATTGTTCCAGGCAACCGTCAAATCGGCGCCAACGTCTTCCGGTTCCTCCAGCGCGCCGGCATGATCACGCGCGTGCCTACCCTGTTCCCGGCTGTGCGCCTGGAGATGCACTTTTCCGTTTGCCCACGATGCTCGAAGCTGACGCGGGACGCATGGCTGTGAAGTGGCCAGGCTTTGCCACCGTGCTGGTGACCGTACGCCAGCGTTGGATCGGGTTCGCGCTGACGCTCGTCGGCAGTGCCGTGACGGCGTGGTGGATTTTTCATCTCGGCACAGGCATGCCGCCTTCTGCTCGCCATGCGGTCCCAGTGCTGTTGACTGGCGTGGCTTTTCTGTTGACGGGATTGGCGCAATTGCTGGCCTCGGCGAAGGCATCCTGACCCTGAGCGAGGATGATCGCATCGAATCCTTCAACCAGGCTGCCTCCAGCATGTTCGGTCACAGCAGCGGTGCCGTCTTGGGCATGCCGATCTGGAACTTGATCCGCCCCGCTGAGCATGCCGACCTGCGCGAGCTGGCGGGCAGCGTCAACGGCGTGGCATTTTTAACGGCCGGCACCAAGCGCAAACTCACGGTGTTTTCGGCCTATGGCTATGCTGGCGCTGCTCGATGCGCAGTTCGAGGAAGCAATGCGTGCTTCGGCAAATTGGTCGGGCAGGCGGTCGACGTTGTGGACCGGTTGTCGGCCTGGTCGGTGGCGCAGGATCTGAATGCCGCCGCAGCTATTTATTTTTTTTGGATTTTTTCGGCAAGTCGATCAGCAGCGAGGTCGCCGTCTCGCCCTGATCGATGCGTTGTGCAAGAAGCTGATTCACGTCGGCCAGGTCCTTGCAACGATAGAGCGCTTTTTCCGGCAGGATCTGGACTACCGGACCATGCTTGCAATGGCCCAGGCAATCGCTTTTCCTGACCTTCAGGTTCGGTAGGCCGTCAGCTTTTTCCTTGGCATATTTGCGCAATGCGTTGGCACCGGACGCACCGCAGGAGCGCTTGCCCTGGCCACGGTCGTTAATGCAGAACAGCATGCGAATCTTTGTTTCCTTGGGCATGGCAGCAAACCGGTGAGCTGGCCAGATGGCCACGACACGGCAGTCTCTCACGCCCACGGAATGCGTACGGTACGCCAGCACACTCACGGCGCGGCTAGGGCCGGCCTCTGGCGTTTGGCTGGGTCGGGCTGGTTTTCGGACTACTTCGCCCTCATCAATGCCTGCACGTGAACCGCACTGCTCGTGGCAAGCGCCTGCAGGCTGTAGCCGCCTTCCAGGATCGAGACGATCCGTCCTTCGCAACAGGCGTCGGCGATCTTCATCAACTCGTCGGTGACCCAACGGTAATCGTCGTCGGTCAGATTCAGCTCGGCCAGCGGGTCCGATGCATGCGCATCGAAGCCAGCCGAGATGATGATCAATTGCGGATCGAATCTCAACAGCGCCGGCAGGATCACTGCTGCCGTGCGTTCGCGGAACATCTCTGAATCGCAGCCGCGCGGCAGCGGCACGTTGACGATGTTGCCGGCTACCCCACGCTCGGAGGAGGCGCCAGTGCCCGGGTAGAAGGGCGACTGATGGCTGGACGCATAGAACAGCTCGGGCCGGTTAAAAAATGCCGCTTGCGTGCCATTGCCGTGATGGACGTCGAAGTCGACTACCGCCACCCGCGTCAGTCCGTGCACTTCGAGCGCATGGACGGCCGCAATCGCCGCCTGGTTGAAAATGCAGAATCCCATCGCACGGTCCGGCTCTGCATGATGGCCGCACGGACGGGTCGCGCAAAAGACATTGCTGGCCGCACCGGTCATCACTGCATCGACGCCAGCGCACGCGGCGCCGACGCAGCGCATGACCGCCTCCCACGAGCCCGGCGACATCACGGTATCGCCGCCGTCGAGGGTGGCAAAGCCGCGCAACGGTACCAGGTCGGCGACTTCATCGACGAATGCCGGATCGTGGATCAACTCGACCTGTTCCCGCGTGCCGAGCGGCGCTTCGCGCCATTCAAGCGCGGCGAAGTCGGGCGTACGCAACGCTTGCAGGACCGCCTTCAGGCGCTCCGGCGACTCCGGATGATGGGTGCCGGGACGGTGCTCAAGGCAGGCTTCGTGGGTGTAGGCGATGGTTGTCATGGAAATGCCGGGCGCACCGGTGCAAGGTTGATTGGGCTAATTAAATTGATTGCGACAAAGCGAATTCGGATTCGCATCATGCCATGTCGGCGCGCAGCGCACATTTCAGCGTCGGTGCCTGAGCGACGCCGGCGTGATGCGCGTGAAGCGTTCGATCAGTGCGGCGCCGTCGTGCATGAGGAAGGCCTTGAATGCCAGTGCCACCGGTGGCAAGGCCTTGTTCTTGCGATGCACCACGTACCAGTCCAGCATCAGCGGGAATTTTTTTACGTCCAGCACCACGAGGCTTCCGCTCTGCAATTCCTGGCTGACGGTGTGCGCCGACAGGAAGCTGATGCCCATGCCAGCGATGACGGCTTGCTTGATGGTTTCAGTACTCTTGATCTCCATGCCGATGTTGAGCTTCGCGATGTGACGGCCAAAGCCATCTTCCATCGAACTCCAGGTATCGGATCCTTTTTCGCGCACCACGAATGGTTCTCGCACGATGCGCTCGAGCTTGATCGCCGTCGTGTCCGCCAGCGCGTGCGATGGCGCGGCGACGATCACGTAGGGATGTGGCGCGAACGATTCGTTGACGGTGTCCAGTCCTTGCGGCGGGCGCACCATGATCGCCAGGTCGGTCAAATTGTCAGCCAGCTGGTGCAGCAGTTCTTCCCGATTGTGGACTGCCAGATTAAGCGTCACGCCGGTATGGCGCTGTGCAAATTCAACCAGCAGGCGCGGGAAAAAATAATCGCCGGCGCTGATCACGGCCACGTTCAGCTGCCCGCCGGAGACACCCTTGAAATGGGTCAGTGCATCTTCGGCCTCGCGAAACTGGCTGATGATGGCTCGGCTGTGGCGCAACAGTTCGGTGCCTGCCGGTGTCAGAAAAATTTTCTTTCCAAGCTGCTCGAACAGCGCCACCCCCGCATGACCTTCCAGCGCCTTGACCTGGGTCGATACCGCCGGTTGGGTCAGGTGGAGTTCCTCGGCCGCGCGCGAAAAACTCAAGCGCCGCGCTACCGTTTCGAAGACCTTCAGCTGGCGCAGGGTGGCATTTTTCACGACAACCAATCGATAGTGTATTGGTTATGATTATCCATAAAATCTTTCACTATACCTAATCGTTTTCGACGCCTACCATGATGTCATTCCTGAAACGCGCCGATGGCGGCTTCAGTCCTGCTTCCTCCTGCATCCTGAAAGTTCACCATGTCCCTGACCACCGCACCTGCCGCCACTGCCGCTTGCAATCTCGATCGCAATGCCTACAACGCCGCCTTCTACGAACTCGGATTGGGATGGCACTGGGATGCCGGCACCTTCGAGCGGATGCAATCCGTCGATTGCGAGGCGGAGCGCATCCGTCAGTATCTGCAAACGCACCAGTCGCATCTGCTGCATGCGTACGACGCCGATTTTCTGGCCACTGCGATCGTGACCACCAAGTCGCGATGCGCCGAACTGATGCTGGCCTGTGGTGGCGCGGTGGCTGGAGAGGCCGACTGGGCAGCGCTGCATAGCCGCCAGATCGGTGTCTGAGGCTGCGTGATGCAATCGATCGCTTGAGCAGTTGAAAAGTCGTCAGCATCAGTGACAGGCACGCTGCCGCCGATGCTGCATCGCGCCTGCCGGCTGTTGGTGCCGGAATGGTCCGCTGTTACTGACTGAAATCGAAGGCGGTTGTCAGGTCGCCCATGTTGGCGCGCACGCCCGGCAGCGGCGCGAGGTCGAAGCGCTTGCTAATGAATTTCAGGATCGAGGTGGTGTCGTTCGCGGTGTGGTCGACAAAGCCGCGCCGCGCATACGGCGAAACAATGATGGTCGGAATCCGGGTGCCCGGCCCCCAGCGATCGCCCCAGCCGGCGCCGGTCGGCGGCGCCACATGGTCCCAGTATCCGCCGTTTTCATCGTAGGTGACGATCACCGCCATGTGCGCCCATTGCGGACTGCGCTTCAGGCGATCGAGCAGTTCCGCGATATGCAGGTCGCCACTGTATATGTCGGTATAGCTGGGATGCTGGCTCAGTCGTCCGGGCGGTTTGTAGAATGCCACCTGGGGCAACGTGCCCTTGTCGATGGCCTCGACGAAGCGATCGCCATCGAGCAGGTGTGCTGCACGATTGGCGGTACCCGGCGCGAACTGCGCAAAATAATTGAACGGCTGATGATGCGGCTGGAAGTTCGGACTCTCCGGACTGCGGTGATAGATCACGTTGCGCTTGGCGTCCGGCGCCTGACGTCCGTCGGCCATGGCCTTGTCATACCCGCCTGCATACCATGCCCACGAAATCCGCTTGTCATTGAGGCGGTCGCCGATGGTCTCCGCCGTCTGTGGCGGCACCGGGAATTTTGCAGGATCGGCCATTTCGGGATTGCCGCCGGCCGCCGGCGCCGTACCGCTCGGTTGAAACGACGGCTGCGATGTATTGACCACGTAGCCATCGGGCGTGACCGCGCCATCCATCAGCTGCGCCAGGCCGTCCATGACGGAGGCCGGCGAGCCGGGTTTCTTCAGCAGTCGGCCCTGCGCATCGAGCTGGGCCCGCATGCTGGCCGGCGCTGCGGAAAACTGCGGCGTGCAGGCGCACACCAGCCACTGATGATTCAAAAACGAACCGCCGAATGCACCCATGAAGAAATTGTCGGCCAGCGTGTAATCCTTGGCCCACTGCCAGACCTTCTGGCTCGAGCCATCGTAATAGCCCATGGTCCAGGCGCCGACGTTCGTCATCGCCACGAAGCGGTCGTTGCGGCCGCCGTTGATCTGCTCCATGTTCTGGTAATAGTTATGGATCGGATTCGGCACCACCTGGTCGATGCGGGCATTCACGGGCGGCGCATCGATGCGAAACGGCCCGTTCGGCAAACCGGCGGGATAGCGCGGATCGACCTTGCCGGTGTTGTAGACGGCCGGCAGGCGCTCGAGTGGCTTGCCGTCGTGATCGCGCTGCACGGTCTGGGTCGGTTGCGCATTGGCGACGCCATTGGCACCCGGAAACATGCCGTACATGTTGTCGAAACTGTGGTTCTCGGCATAGATGATCACGATATGGTCGATCCGCGACAGTCCCGCCACGGACTCGGTGCCGCGCGTGGCGCAACCCGTTGCCAGCACGCCGGCGCTCAGTGCCAGCACCTTGATCCAGTGATGCGTCATGCGTGTCTCCGTTTTTTAATTGTGCAATCTGAAGTGTAGAGCGAAAACGGGTTGTTTCACGCAGTTGACCGAATTTCCGGCCGCGCCGGGTCGGTGCCGTAGCCCCCGCTGCTGGATGCTTGTCGCCTGACCCGCGACAATCAGGCTCAACAATCGTGACCGCAGTGCAATCTTGTCGAACTTGTGGAAAGATGACAGTCATGTGTTGGGCGCAATGGCGCTGACCGGGCCAGGTGTGCCCCACGATCGGATACCAAATGACGAAAACTTCTGCGATGATGGTGTTGGCTTCAAGCCTTGCCCTGGGTGCTTGCGGTGGCGGAGGCGGTTCGCCCGGTGCCTGTACCGGTAGCGCGGCGGTCTGTTCGCCGTCGACGGCGGCGCCAGCCCCAGCACCGGCGACGACTGCCTTGCCCGGCGCGGTAGGCGAGTCGATCTTTGCCAGCTCGACCACATTTGCCGCACAATGCGTGGCGCCACGGCCTCCCGGCACGATCGACCAATATACCGGCGCCGCCTACAACGACACCCCCGGCTCGCTGAGCACCGAATTGAACTGGATCCGCTCCTTCGTCAACGAAACCTACCTCTGGTACGACGAAGTGCCGGCAACCGACCTGGCGGCCTATCAGGTCGGCGCCACGGTGCCGTATTTTGCGCCGGCCACCAATACCCGCTCCACCACATTGCTGCGCATGCCCACCGAAGTGACGAACGCCTTCTTCAACAGCCAGCGCACGCCGCTGACGACGGCTTCGGGCAAACCGAAGGACCAGTTTCATTTTACTTATCCAACCCCCGAATGGAGTGCGCTGTCACAGGCTGGCGCCTCGGTCGGCTTCGGTTTCGAACTGGCGCTGGTGGCGTCGCGGCCGCCGCGCAAGATCGTGGTGGCCTATAACTCACCCGGTACACCGGCGGCTGCCAACCAGCTCGGCCGCGGCGTCCAGTTCCTCTCGGTAAACGGTGTCGATGTCGTCAACGGTGCCGATGTCGAGACGATCAACGAAGGCCTGTTCTCGCCCATCGCCGGCAAGACCTATACGTTCCAGGTGCTCGACCCGGGCAGCACGGCCGCGCGCAGCGTCACCATGACGGCGGCGAGCGTGATCTCTGTGCCGGTACAGAACGTACAGGCGCTGAACACGCCGACCGGCAGCGTCGGCTACTTGCTTTTCAACGACCATCTGGCGACCTCGGAAAGCCAGCTCATTGCTGCCGTCAACCAGTTGAAGGCCGCCAATGCCGGCGCTGGTGTGTCCGACCTGGTGCTAGACATCCGCTACAACGGCGGTGGTTTGCTGCGGATCGCCAGTCAACTGGCGTACATGATTGCCGGATCGACCGCGACCGATGGCAAAGTGTTCGAGACGCTGTCGTTCAACCGTAAATTCAAGGTCAATGATCCGAACAATGCGACCCCATTCATCGGCGTGTCGAGTGCGGGAGGGCAGCCATTGCCGCGGCTCTCATTGCCGCGCGTCTTCGTGCTCACCACCGGCAACACCTGCTCGGCGAGCGAATCGGTCATCAACGGGTTGCGCGGCGTGGGTGTCGAGGTCATTCAGATCGGTACCACGACCTGCGGCAAACCGTATGGGTTTTATCCGACGGAGAATTGCGGCACGACGTATTTCACGGTGCAATTCAAGGGAATCAACAATGCGGGGTTCGGAGACTATGCGGATGGCTTCGTTCCGGATGGCGTGGGCGTCACGACCGGCAACCACTTGAACGGTTGCACGGTGAGCGACGATTTCTCGCGCGCGCTGGGCGATCCGCAAGAAGCGCAATTGGCAGCGGCGCTGCAGTATCGGGCCAACGCCACCTGTCCATTGTCGCCAACGGCAAAACGTGGCGGGATCGGGCAGGCCCAGGCAGAGCCGGCCTTGCTGGTGCGCTCGTCGGTACGCGAAAACCGGCTGTTGCCGGCACGCGGGAAGTAAGGAAAAAGTCGGGGAAGCGCTGCACGAAGTACAACTGATGGCGCCGAGCGCGGCGCCGAGAAAAATTCGGTTGGCAGGGTACGAGTCGAACGTACCTATTTCGGCCTGTGGAGGGCACCGCGTTCTACCGCTGAACTATCTGCCATGAATTTATAATCGGCCCTTTATTTCATAAACGCAATGTTTCAATTGTGAAATATTGAAAAATGGTTGCGGCGGTACGACGCACGCTGCACATCGCAAATCAGTAGGTTTCGACGTGAAACCGGCCTTCCATGACCATCCGTGCGTGCATTGCCGGCCAGTCCACGCCGCCGCCGGCGCACACCTCGCGCAGGGCATCCATCACACCGGTTTCCATTCCCTTCAAGCCGCAAATATAAATGTAGGTATCGCCTTTCAACAGATCGACCACGCTCGATCCGGCTTCCCGAATCTTGTCCTGCACATACTGGCGCGGCTGATCCGGCAAGCGCGAAAATGCCAGATGCATGTCGATGAAGGCCGGCGGCAGGTTGCGCAGCGGGCCGAAGTAGGGAAGTTCTTCGGGCTTGCGGGCGCCGAAGAACAGCATCAATTTGCCAACCGGCGCAGCGCCTTTCGACTGGTTGCGACGGCGGTATTCCGTCATCGCCCGCATCGGTGCCGAGCCGGTGCCGGTACAGATCATCAGAAGGTTGGAGCCTGGATGATTCGGCATCAGGAAACTGCTGCCGAACGGGCCGGTGACCAGCACCGTTCCGCCCTTCTGCAGGTCGCACAGGTAGTTCGAGCCGACGCCGCGCACGGTCTGACCGGCATGGTCCTCGACCACCCGCTTGACCGTCAGCGACAGGTTGTTGTATCCCTCGCGTTCGCCGGTGCGCGCGCTTGCCACCGAATACATGCGCAGGTAATGCGGCTTGCCGGCTGCATCCACGCCAGGCGGAATGATGCCGATCGACTGGCCTTCGAGAATCGGGAAGAACTGCGTGCCGAAGTCGAGCACGATATGCCGGATGTCGCTGGTGACTTCCGGCGCCGTCAGGCGGAAGTTGCCTGCCACGGTCGCCACAGCCGGCGACTTCAGCGCGTACAGATTCAGATAAGGATGGGCAGCCGACCAGGGCGCGGTGGTCGACGATGCCGAGGTGGCAGCGTTGTTCTGCACGCCGGCGCCCTCATCGGTTACCTCGACCGGTGCAATGTCATCGGCCGAAGTTTCGCGCAGCGGCGGCAATTCGTCCCAGCCGAACTGTTCTTCCAGGGTATAGGCGCGGGTCTTCGGCACCACGTGCCAGTGATCGATGGATCCGGTCGGGCAGGGCGAGACGCAGGCGCCGCAGCCGTTGCAGATGTCGACATTGACGACGTAATTGCGGTCGTCGTGCGTGATCGCATCGATCGGGCAAGTCTCTTCGCAGGTATTGCAGCGAATGCAGACCTCTGGGTCGATGAGGTGCTGTCGCAACAGGATGACGGGAGCGACAGCACTCATGCCGGTGTTCCTTTGGTTGAATGTGTAGTTGAGCGTTTAATTGAAACGCACGTACGCATAATCGACGGCCTGCTTGTTGATGCCGATCGGCGGCGGCGCAATCCAGTTTGCCATCTTGCCCGGTTCGATCACGCGGCCCATCAGCGACGCCACGTACGCGCGGTCTTCTTCCGACGGCAACCAGCGCGGCGCATTGGCAGCCCATTCGGCTTCCGACACCACCTGCCCCTCGGGCGATACCTTGAAGGCGGCGAGGCTGCCGATGTGGCGATTGAAGGCCTTGTGCGGCGTGATCAGGCGGAACGCCAGGCCGGCTTTTTCGATCACCCGGTTCCAGCGGCCGACACCGGCCACCGAGTCGCGGATGTAGTCGTCGCGCAGCACTTCGTTCAGCGAATTCAGCATCGGCACTTCGCGCTCGACCAGCGTGCCGTTGGCGACTTCCAGGATCTTGTAGTGACCGCCCTTCAGGACGTGGTCGTCGTCGCGCTTGGTTTCTTCGTAGCGGCCCTTGAGACCAGCGCTGTAGAAGGTGGCCGCGTTCGACGACTGGTCGGCGCCGAACAGATCGATGGTGACCGAAAAATGGAAGTTCAGATAGCGCTGGATGGTCGGCAGATCGATCACGCCTTTGGCGCGGACCTGGACCGGATCTTCGATGCCGAATTCCTTCATCACCTGGCAGGTGCGGTTGATGATGCGGGAGATGCCCGATTCACCGACGAACATGTGATGCGCTTCTTCGGTCAGCATGAACTTGCAGGTGCGCGAGAGCGGATCGAAACCGGACTCGGCCAATGCGTTCAGCTGGAACTTGCCGTCACGGTCGGTGAAATACGTGAACATGTAGAACGCCAGCCAGTCTGGCGTCTCTTCATTGAAGGCTTCCAGGATGCGCGGCTTGTCGGCGTCGCCGGAATTGCGTTGCAGGAGCGCTTCGGCTTCTTCGCGGCCATCGCGGCCAAAATGTTTATGCAGCAGATAGACCATCGCCCACAGGTGCCGGCCTTCTTCGACATTGATCTGGAAGAGATTGCGCAAGTCGTAATTCGATGGCGCCGTCAGGCCCAGGTGGCGCTGCTGCTCGACCGATGCCGGTTCGGTGTCGCCTTGCGTGACGATCATGCGGCGCAGGTTGGCGCGGTGTTCGCCCGGCACTTCCTGCCATGCATCCATGCCCTTGTTTTCACCGAAGTTGACCTTGCGGCCCTGTTCCTGCTGCGCCAGAAAAATCCCCCAGCGATAGTCCGGCATTTTCACGTGGCCGAAATGGGCCCAGCCGTCCGGCGTGGTGCTGATCGCGGTGCGCAAATACACGTCGTGATTGGTCGAGCCGTCCGGGCCCATCTCGCGCCACCAGTTCAGGTAGTTCGGCTGCCAGTGTTGCAGCGCGCGCTGCAGGGTCTTGTCTTCGCCCAGGTTGACGTTGTTCGGTATGGTTTCGCTATAGTCGATGGTGCTCACGGTGCGTTCCCTTCAAGAGTGGAGGTTGGCGTCACACCTGCGTACGCCGACGTTTTTTTGGTGATGTCTTCGTCGTGGATGGAGACTGGCCGGGTCGGATATGACCAGCCGTCACACCCGGTTCATGTCGAATTGCGCCTTGTTGCCACTGCCGTAGACTTTCAGTGCGCCCAACTCACCGACGGCATTCGGGCGGATGAAGATCCAGTTCTGCCAGGCGGTCAGCCGGCCGAAGATGCGTGTTTCCATGGTCTCGGGTCCGTTGAAGCGCAGGTTCGCTTCCAGTCCTGTCAAGGCATCCGGCGACATGCTGGCGCGCTCTTCGAGCGCCATGCGGGTTTCGTCGTCCCAATCCAGATCGTCGGGGTCGGCCGTGATCAGTCCCAGCGTCATGGCGGACTTTGCATCCAGTGTTTGCCCGATGGTTGCCTTGACGGCGTCGATGGCGGGTGCCTCGTCGTAGAAGCGGCGCGCCAGACGCGATTGCCTGGTCACCATCGGCAGCATGCCGAAGTTCAGTGCCGAGGCGGCGAGGGATGGCGCGCGCTCTGGCGTGTCGGGTAGCGCCAGCATGTAGCTGCGGTCCGCCGCCAGTGCCAGCTCCAGCAGACAACCGGCAAAGCAGGAGCCTTCGTCGATCAGCGCGAACAGCGAGCGCGACGACACGTCGAGTCGGGCGAAGGTGCGCCGCATCAGACCAATGGTCTCGCGCACCAGCCAGTGCGATTGCTGCGCCACCAGCGTGGCGTCGACCGCCAGGACAGCGGCAGCATCGCCGCGGGTCTTCAGGATCCAGGTGCCCAGGTCGAGTTCATTGGTGCGCAGATGCAGGATTGCGTCGTCGAGCTCGCGTGCCATCTGCAGCGGCCACCAGTGCACGCCGGCGGCTTCGATGCCGGCAACGTCGGTCGGCTGCGCGCTGTCCGGTGCATGCACGGTCAGCGTCAGGTTGCGGGCAGCGCGATTCACGGCAATGCTGACGTACTGGTAATCGACGCCTGTGTCGCTGACCGATTTCTGCAGCGGGGTGAGGGCCACGCCGGTGGCTTCGGCCGGCCGCAGGCTGGTGGCGGCGAGCGCCTTGGCATGCTGCGCGACGACGTCAGCAAACTGCGCCGGTTTGGCGATCTCGTCGACCAGTTTCCAATCCTTGGCGCGCTGCCCGCGCACACCTTCGGAGGTGGTGCAAAAGATGTCTGCATGATCGTGGCGCACGCGACGCTTGTCGGTCAGGCGCGTCAGGCCGCCGGTACCGGGCAGCACACCGAGCAGCGGCACCTCGGGCAGGCTGACGGACGACGAGTGGTCATCGACCAGGATGATTTCATCGCAGGCAGCGGCTAGTTCATAACCGCCGCCGGCGCAGGCGCCGTTGACGGCGGCGATGAATTTCAGACCCGAGTGGCGGCTGGAATCCTCCAGCCCGTTGCGCGTCTCGTTGGTGAACTTGCAGAAGTTGACCTTCCACGTCCATTCCTGCTCAAGGATCTGTTCGCCACCTATGCGGGTCAGCGCATCAGCAACGGCAACGTGGCGCTCAA
>JAYUWF010000249.1:0-13452 GCA_043753685.1 Herminiimonas sp. | reverse complement strand
GTCGACATTGCCTTGCGGTCGAGGGTGGCATCGTGGTCCAGATTGCGAATTGCGATGGATGACATGTGAATCTCCTTGTGAAGTGCGTTGGCGGAGGTGGGGCAGGCAGGTCGCCCGCCACCACCGCTGAGTGGCTTTGCAAATTAGAAGCTGATGCTGTTCGAGTTGGTCTGGCCCGGCTTGAACGACGACGAGATACCACTGACGAACGCTGCATTGTTGCCAGTCAGGTTGACGTTGTCCTGCTTTTGTTGCGACAGTTGCTCGGCGGCGAACGTAAAGTCGTGCTTCGATTCGCTGAACCCCGGCACGTAGCCGTAGCTCTTGTAGATACCGCCGCGCACGGACAGCATGGCGCTCGTATCCAGATCCTGGTTGACGGACAGATCCTTGATGGTCAATGTTTTCATGGTGAGGCACCTTGATGTGAAATGGTTTGGTGAAGGTTTAAGTCGGGTTTGCGTAGCGTTTTTTAGAAACTGATGTTGTTTGAGTTGGTCTGGGTCGGCTTGAACGTCGAATGAATGTCACTTGCAAAGGCAACGTTGTTGCCGGTTTCATTGATGTTGTTCTGCGTTTGCGATGCCAGTTGCGTGGCCGAGAATTCGAAGTCATGTTTCGACGAGCTGAACGATGGCAGACCGTAGGAAGAGCCGCCGCGATAGTAGCCGCCGCGTACGGTTGCCATTGCCTTGCGGTCCAGATCGGAAGTGATCGACAGGTCGGTGATGGTGAGGATCGTCATGGTATTTCTCCTGAAAGTTAAGTGATTAAAAAGTCGAGGTCGGTTGCTGCATTTGTGTGAGCAGTTTTGGTTGCGCTCGATAGACACTAGAGCACAGGGTGTGCCAGGTCCTCGGCCGTGCCGCACCTGGTTTTGCAAGCGCTTGAAAACAAAGGAAAAGCGACCGAATCCACGGTGTCTTTCCAAAATTCGGGCACAGTGTCGACGCGCGACATGTCGGCTGATATCCAACACTTTTCGCATGACCTGTCTGGTCGGATCCAACACTGCCGCCAGACAGCGGCATTGCTTGCATCGGCAGCAATGCGAGCCCATTGCAAGCCCGTTGCAAGCCCACTGGAAGCCCATCGGAAGCCCATCGGAAGCCCGTGCCAAGTCCATGCTGGCCGCTGCAGCGCCGGCGCCACACATGACCGTCTATCAACGGAAATGGTCGGATAGATCAATTGGCATTCCGGTCAAAACCCTACAGTGTTAAGCGTCGACCGCATCCGGCCGACCGGACGCGGTCGAACAATGCAAATCGATCGACACGGAATGAAGAAGGCAGACCACTGGCGCACCGACGGTCGAGGGATGGCCGAAGGGCCAAGGGATGGCTGGGCAACATGGCTGGGCAACATGGCTGAGCAACATGGCTGAGCAACATGGCTGAGCAGCATGGCTGAATAGGATGGCTCAACAGCGGCTCTCTGCCTGCGGTCGCGCAATTTCACGTATTGAATGCATGGCGACTTCAAAAAAAACGGCAAACGAGCGGGAAGGCATCGACAAGGCGACGGTGCAGAAGGCCGCGCACAAGGGTAGTCGGGATGCCGGGGCGACGCGCGCGTCAGCGGTGGGTATGACGATGCCACCGGCCGCGCAGACATTGGGCTCGCCGTCCTACATACAACGACCGTTGCCGCAGGGCGCAGCGGCCGCGTCAATCAGCGGCGTGACCACGCCGACGATTCCACCGACCGTACCGCCACTGGCGGCGCAGGCCGTCGCACCGGCGACGACGGGTCGTGGTTCGGCTGGAAGCACATCTGGAAGCACTTCTGGAAGCACATCTGGAGGCGCATCGGGCAACGCATCGGGCAGCCCAACGGGCGTTACGCCGGGGAGCGGCAAAGGATCGAAAACCGGTACGTCGCGCGCCGGCAAGGGCGGGCGCGGCGCGACGGCGACCGGCACCCAGAAATCGATGCCGGCTGCCGGCGGACGCAGCGACCAGACCGCGACTGCCGGCGCCAGCGCCGGCCTGCCGATCGACGAACGCGGCATTCCCGAACTCGAACGCGTCAAAAGCGTTGGCGACACCCTCAACGGCCGCTTCGTGCTGGAAGAATGCATCGGCTCCGGCGGCATGGGCACGGTCTACAAGGCGCTCGACCTGCGCAAGCTGGAAGCTTCCGACCGCCGGCCTTACATTGCAATCAAGGTACTCAATGTCCAGTTCCGTGGCCATCCGAAATCGCTGATCGCGCTCCAGCGCGAAGCGCGCAAGGCGCAGGCGCTGGCGCATCCGAACATCGTCGCGGTCTATGATTTCGATCGCGATGGCTCGATGGTCTACCTGACCATGGAATACCTGGTCGGCGAACCCCTGAGCCGGATCCTGCACACGCCACAGTTCGCCGGCATGCCGCTGGAGGATGCCTTGCCGATCGTGGCGGGGATGGCGCAGGCGTTGGCGTATGCCCATCAACGCGGCTTCGTGCATTGCGACCTGAAACCGGCCAACGTGTTCCTGACCGAGCGCGGCGAGGTCAAGGTGATCGATTTCGGCATTGCCCGCGTGTTCCAGAAGCCCGAAGAGGACCAGCAGGACACGGTGTTCGACGCCGGCAGCCTGGGCGGCCTGACACCTGCCTATGCCAGTCCGGAAATGCTGGAACACCGCGAGCCCGATCCGCGCGACGATATCTATGCGCTGGCCTGCATCACCCACGAATTGCTGACCGGGCGCCATCCATTCAACCGGATGTCGGCAACCCAGGCGCGCGGCAGCGGCATGAAACCGATCCGGCCGAAAAATCTCAGCCTTCTGCAGTGGCGTGCTTTGCGTACCGCCCTGTCGTTCGAGCGCGAGACCCGCACCCCCAGCGCGCTGCGCCTCCTGGAAGGCCTGAGCGACCGTCGCCGGATTACCCTGATCATCGCGTTGGCAGTGGCCGCGGTGCTGACGCTGGCCCTGGTGACGCTTGCGACGATCCGCTACCGCAGCGCCCCCGCGCCCGAACCGGATGACAACCGGGATGACAACCGCCAGGTGCAGTCCGCCGGGCTGCCCGAATCATCTTCCGCGCCGTCCGGCGCGCCGCCTGCGGCCCAGACCACGGCATCGCCCCCGCGCACACCCGATGCCGCCACGCAGTCCGGGCGTGCATCCAGCGTGCCGTTGAACCTGGCGGCAGTCACACCGGTACTGGCAGGCGTGCCGTGCTCCGCGCTGCATGCGACGATCCGCCAACACAATCTGCAAGTGCAGGGATACCTGTCCAAGGGCTACGGCCTGTCGCGCCTGAAATCGACCCTGGGCGCGATTCCCGGCGTCGAAACCATGAATCTCGACGTGCGGCCGGTGGAAGAAGACGAGTGCGGCGTCGTCAGTGCCCTGGCGCCGTACTGGCTCAGGAACCGCCAGGCCGGCACCGTCAGCACGATCCGCACCCGTGCGGTGGATGGCTTGCTGACCGAGGGCGATCCGCTGATCGTCGATGTCACCACTCCGCCCTACGACACCTGGGTGCATGTCGATTATTTCGTGCGCGACGGCGGCGTGGCGCACCTGCTGCCGAGCGTGCGGGCGCGCGACAACCAGGCGCCGCCGTCGTACTCGGCGACCATCGGCGGCTTGGGCAACTGGATCATCAGCAAGCCCTTCGGCACCGAATTGATCGTCCTGTTGACGACGCCGGCGCCGTTATTCCAGGGCCTGCGACCCGAATACGAATCAACGTCGGACTACCTGCGCGCGCTTACCAAGCAACTGCGCCAGCTCAGTGCAAAATACGGACCGGACCGGATCGTCGTGGATTTCGTGCAGATCAACACCAAAGCCAAGAAGCCTTGACCATGCGGCCTTGAAGAAGAAATCCTGATCGCGAAGCCATCACCAACGGGCCTTGATGCTGCCACCGTTGGTCTACTGCTCGTTACTCCGCGGCTCTTTACTCCGTGGCGCGCGCGACCCGAAAGCCGTTCTGCGATTGCCGCACGCTGGCGTCGTACTTGAAACGGGTCGTGGAGGGCATGTAGGACGCGCCTTCGCGCCAGGATCCGCCGCGCAGCACCCGCACCCTGCAGTCCGGCTCTTCCCAGGAGCGGCCGTCCGACGGCGCGCGCTGATACGAGCTGTGCCAGCAATCGCTGACCCATTCCCAGACGCTGCCGTTCATGTCGTACAGGCCGAAGGGATTCGGCGCGAACGAGCCTGCCTTTACCGGTGCGTCGGCTTGCCACGGCGGGCCGCAGTCCTTGCAGCTGGCCTTGCCGGTGGCCATCTGGTGACCCCACCAGTAACGCGTGCTGGTGCCGCCCCGGGCCGCGTATTCCCATTCGGCCTCGGTCGGCAATCGGTAGGTCTTGCCGGTCGCCTTGCTGAGCCAGGCCAGGTACATCTGGGTATCGTCCCAGCTCAGGTCGCGCGCCGGTCCACCCGCGGGGCGGGTCGCGTCGCTGGTCACGCGCGGACAGGCGCCGGCATCGATGCAGGCATTCCATTGCCCCACCGTGACTTCGTATTTACCGATTGCAAACGGCTGGCCAATGGTGACGTGAAACGCCGGCCGCTCGGTCGGGTCGGTGGAATTGCTGCCCATCGTGAAGTCCCCGGCGGGCAGGGCGACCACCACTGGGCAATTCCTGCAATCGACGATTTCGGTAATTTCGGAGGGCGGCGGTTTTGCGGGCGCTTCTTCCTCGGACGGCGGTGCGGTCGGTGCGACCGTGCTGCGCGCGGGCGGGGATGGGGCCAACTTCGGCTTCGGTGCCGAGGCGCCGGGCGATGCGCCGTCGCCGTTGCCGGCGCCCTCGGACGGACGGGGGCGGGACGCGCCGGCGCGCAGGCGTTCGATGCGCGCGCGCGCCAGGGCGGCGAAGCGACCTTTCGGATAGGCTTGCAGATAGGCTTCGTAATCGCTGGCGTGATGGCTGCCCTTGATGGATTCCCAAAACGTCAGTTCATATTGCTCTGCACTGTCTTTCGGCAGCACCCCTGCGGTAGCGACGATTGCCGGCGCAACCATGCTGACGCCGCCGACCCAGAGCAGAAGCAGCCGACCGATGATCTTTGCCACGATTGCCACGAAAATCCCTTTCATTGATCGATTCATGCGCCGGATCCGTTTGCTCGCTCGCTTTGCTTTTTTAAAAGATTCGCGCAGCGCATGAATTGGTGTCCAGCTTAGTCGGCACGGCAACCAAAGCGCTGACAAAGAGCAAAAGCCGATCGATCAGTAATCGATAAGATAATTGAAGACAAGTCGACTGCCAGCTTCCCATTGCAGCACACCACGCCATACCGACATTTCGCCCACACACCGAGCACCGATCAATGAAAACATGCACTGCCGCCGTGATTGCAATGATGCTTGCCACGGCGTCCGTACACGCCGGCACGACAAAGAGTCCGGCCGATGCCGTGCTGTATATCGGCCGACCGTCCGATGGCGCAGTGGTGCCGGCGGGACGGCCATTCCGCGTCTGGTTCGGTCTGCGCAACATGGGCGTGGCGCCGAAAGGCGTGGCGCTGCCGAACACCGGCCATCACCATCTGCTGATCGATACGGCGCTGCCGCCGATGGACCAGGAAATACCTTCCGATCGCAATCACCTGCATTTCGGCGCAGGCGAAACCGAAACCATGATCGAGCTGCCACCCGGCAGGCACACGCTGCAATTACTGATGGGCGATGAACACCACGTCCCCCACAACCCGCCGGTGGTATCGAAAAAAGTGAGCATCACCGTGCGCTGACCGGTCGGGTACGCCAGCACGGCAAAAAACGCCGATGTCGATCAACAAGCTGCAGTTCAGCGGGGGAACTTGAAGGCACGCCCCATTCTCCAAATTAGGACCAACCGTTTTCACCGTTCATGTTGGTACGGTCTTGACGGCAGTCGCTACGGTAATGATCACCGCTATACGGCCTGGCATGCGGTCCGGCGCATCGACGGTGGTGTCGATTGCGGTTCCGACCGTCCACCCGACGATTGAAGCCCGCTGGTGCGGGCGATCCGCAACTGGCGCGTGACGAATGCCGCAACCGCCATGTCGACAGTGCGCTGCTCGAAGCGGTCGTCGGATTTCAAGCCTGGATTAACGCCTGTACCCAGCCCTGGAGCACCCATGAAGTACATATTGCGCCAAGCGCCGCTGCTCGCCGCACTGTTGCTGGGCGCCTGCGCCGACATCAGCATGCCGGACTACCGCCGCCCCGACACGCCGGTCAAGGCATCCTGGACGCGGCCTTCCGCCGCCGAGGTCATCGCACCGGACTGGTGGAAGGGCTTCGGTGACCCGACCCTGGATCGACTGGTCGACAGCGCAATCGCTGGCAACATCGACGTCAGGATACTGGCTGCGCGCATCCAGGTCGCGCAGGCGACCATCGGCGAGGTTCAGGCCGGCGCCTTGCCGACCGCGGGTATCGGCGCCGGCGTGGATGTGCGCAAGGCCAGCGGGCAGGCGCCGACCAGGCAATACAGCCTGGGCACCCAGGTCGCCTGGGACCTGGATGTCTGGGGCCAGGTCGCCAAGGGCGTGCAGGCGCAGCGCGCCGAATATCGCGCGTCCGAAGCGGATTGGCGCGCCGGCTATCTGACCATGGTGGCAGACGTCTCGACGACGTACTTCCAGATCCTCCAGTTCGACGAACAGATCGATCAGCAGCAAAAGACGCTCGAGAAGAGCCAGCAGATCCTGCGCATTCTTGAAGAGATGGAAGCCAACGGCCTGTTGCCGACCACCCGGGTCCTGCAGCAGCGTGCCGAGATCAATCGTCTCAAGAATGATTTGCTCGAACTGCGCCGTTCGCGCGACATTGCCGTCAATGCGCTGGCCAGCCTGCTCGGCACGCCGGCCGGCGAATTGACGGTGGCACCCGGCCGCCTGCAGGACCGGGTCCGGTTGCCGAACGTGCCGGCCGGCCTGCCGTCCCAATTGCTCAAGCGCCGACCGGACGTTGTGGCGGCGGAGTTGCGCGTGCTGGAAGCGTACGACCTGGTCGGGCAGGCGAAGCTGGCGCAATTGCCATCGATTAGCCTGACCGGACAGGGTGGCAGTTCCAGTTTCGCACTGGGCAACCTGCTGCGCACCTTTACCTTCGGGCTGGCGCCGAGCATCAACATCCCCTTGCTCGATCCGGGCGTGAAGGCGCGCGTCAAGACCAGCGAGGCGCAGGTACGGGTTGCCGAGGAAACGTATCGCAAGGCCGTCATCACGGCTTTCGAGGAAGTGGAAAATACCCTGGTCAACCTGGAGGCGCACAAGAAGCAGCGGCGCGAATTGACGCAGCAGATCGAGCATCTGCGCACCGTCGCGGGCCAGGTCGAGGGCCAGCTGCGCGAAGGCCTGGTGTCGCAGCTCGAAGTGTTCGAATCGCAGCGCTCGTTGCTGACGGCACAACTGGCGCTGCTGGCCAATCATCAGCAGATCCTGTCGGACACCGTCACGTTCTACAAGGCGCTCGGTGGTGGCTGGCCGAGCGTTGACGTCGCCCAGGCGGCGCGCTAGGTGGCGACGCACAAGATGGCTTCGCTGCCGACTCCGCCGCCGCTCACGCGCGCCTCGGCGCCACCGTCTGCCCGGAGCGAAACACACGAAGGCACTGGCCCGGCGCCAGTGCGGCGCTCCGGCGCACCGCTGGCGCCTTCCTACGAGATCATCCTGAAACCGGTCTCGCATCCGGAATTCGGTGACATCGGCATCGACGAGAGCCTGTTCGCCGTCGGCCGCACCGAACCGCCGTTCGATGGTTATCCAGCCAAGGCAGTGTCGGATCTGTCGCGTCGCCACGCCCGCATCTTTTGTGAAAACGGGGTCGTGCATGTGGCCGACATGGGCAGCAAGAATGGCACCACCGTCAACGGTGTCGACGTTCGCCAGAAGACCGCGCGCCTGCAGAATGGCGACGAGATTCGCTTCGGCCGAACCCTGACATTCCGGGTGGAGCTGGCACAACGGCCAGCGGCACCAGCGGCCCGGCTGGTCAGCCTGACCCTGCAGCCGACGCAGGAACAGCTCGGCCTGCAACCGATCGTGGTGGTGGAGTTTCCTTTCCTGATCGGCAAGGCCGACCCGGCCTTCGCCCGCTACAAGGAAAACAATCCGCACCAGGTCAATTACCTGTCGCGCCGCCATGCGCACGTGTTCCTCAAGCGCGGCACGCCGTATGTCGAAGACCTCGGCAGCACGAATGGCACCTTCGTCAACGGCAAGCGGCTGGACGAACATGCGGTGGCGCTGCAACCGGGCGACACCCTGGCCTTCGGCGGCCACCATTTCGTCTACCAGGTCAGCCTGCAGACCGAGGACCTGCAGGCCGACCCGACCCTGACCCGCTTTTCCACGGTGACGGCGACGCCGGCGTCTGGACCTGCATCTACAGCCGCGTCTGCGTCTGCACCTGCACCCGGCACGGCGCCAGGCGGCGACGGCACGCTGGATCCGGAAAAAACCACCTTCATCGCTGCAGCAAATTCCTTCCTCGATATTTTTTGCATCGATCCGGTCGCCCCGGATGAGCCCGATGCACAGCCTGCTGCCGGCGGCGGGCCCGAGCAGGCAGCCCAAGCCGGCGCGCCCGGCAGCGCGGGCGCGGGTGCTCGGCGGCGCGCGCGCAGCCGCTGGGCGATCCTGATGGCCGATGTCTCGAGCCTGCTGGCAGGTCCGCAACGCCAGCGCCTGATACGGCGGCTGCGCTGGGCCGGCGCCGGTCTGGCTGGTGCCGTGCTGATCGGCGTGCTGACGTATGCGGCAGGGTCGGATGTGCGCCAGATCAAGGATCTGGTCGGACAGGGCGAATACGCCCGTGCCGCGACACTGGCCAACGCCTATCTGCGCAACCATCCCGAGAATGCCGAAATCCGAGCGCTCGGCACCGAAGCCGTGCTCAAGGCAGAGTTGCCGCCCTGGCTGCAGCTGCTGGCAAATCGGCAGTTCGATCGCGCCCAGGCCCGCCTGGCGGCATTGCAGGACGCGGCGCGCGTCAATCCCGACCTGGTGCCACTGCTGCGCGAGCTCGACTGGATCGGCGGTCTGGAACAGTTTTTTGCAGCGCACGCTGGCGCTGACGCACCGATCCGCCTGTATGCCGACGAAGATCGCATGGCGTGGCTGCTCAAGCAATGGGACGACGATCCGCTCGGCCACCAGCGCGCGCTCGGCACGGTCGCGGTACACGTGCCGGGTTTCCGCGAAACGTATGCACAGGCGCTCAGTCACCTGCGCAAGCTGCAAAGCGACAATGCGGTCTATCTGGCGGCGATCGAACGCCTGAAAAGCGGCGTCGATGCCGAACTTCGGCGCGGTCGGCCCGACGCCATCGAAACCTTGTTGAAATCGACTGCTGAAAAATATCCGCGCCTGGTCGGCCTGGAGCCCCTGCGTGCCGACCTGCAGCGCTTCATGGCGCTCGACGCCGCGCTGCGGGAGGGCCGGCTCGGGCCGGTGGTCGGTCAGCTCGATCGCGCCAGGCCGCTTGCGACGCCGCCATTCCAGTCGCACGTGCAGGCGCTGGCGGCGGGCGGAGGTTTGCCGCCGGCCGATCTGCAGCGCCGTTATGCCGCGGTACAAGCTTCATGGCGCGCCGGAGAGGTGCCGAAAGCCCTGGCGGCCCTGCAGGCCTTGTCAGCCGGAGCCGGAGCCTGGGCGCCGGCGGTGGCAGCCGAGCTGTCGCACAAGCAGCGACTCGCCGCCCAATTCGCGGAGCTCGACAAGGCTCGTGGCGGCAGCGGGCGCGAAGAGCGCTTTCCGGCCTTGCTGGCGTTTTATGAAACCCTCGATCCGGACGAGGATGGATTTTTCATGCGGGCAGTCGAAGGCGACGCCGGTTTCGACCGCAACCGTGCCGTCAAGCGTGCCCAGCAGCAGCTGGAACAGGCGCAGGCGACATGGCAGCGTTACCGCCAGGCCGGCACCATCGACGACGCCGAGCGCCAGGACGAGAGCATCTCCGACCAGTTCCGCGCGCAATCGGCGTTGCTGGCGCAATCCCTGCAGGCTGCCCGGCAAGGACTGCGGCTGCAGCGGAGTTTGCGCCTGGCGCCGGCGGAGCCGGTCCGGCAACTGGCGGCCGACATCGCCGCGGAAGTCACGCAGCAACGCAGCGCCTTGCTGGCTTCGCGCAGCAGTTTGCCAGCCGCCGTGCTGCAGGCGAAGCTGGCGCTCATCGACGCCGCCACCAAAGGAACCCTACCGTGAAAGACGATCTGCGTGGCCAGCAACTGACGCCGCTGACCGAAGCGCTCGAAGACCATAGCGTCGAGGGTATTGCGATTCTCACGGCCCAGCCGTGGCGCCTGACCCAGGCTGCCGTGTATGCGGTGCTGGCGCTGGTGCTGTGTGGACTGATCTGGTCGTTTTTCGGGCGGGCCGACGTGATCGCAACGGCGCCTGGCACGCTCCAGCCGGAGTCCGACGTGCGGCGTTTCTATGCACCGGTCGATGGCGAGCTGGCCAATCTCTACATCGCCGAAGGCCAGCCGGTATCGAAGGGCGACGTGGTGGCGCGCCTGAATGCGCGCGGCGCCATCGAAGCGGCGACCAATGCGCTCGATGCGCAGCTCAAGCTGGAAAACGCCGAACGCGAATGGCAGCAATTCCCGGACAAGAAGGCCATGTTGGAGCGCAAGGCACTGGCTCTGAAACAGCAGATGGAAGTCGAGGAGCGGCAGCACGAGACGCGCGTTGCCGAAGGCACTTCGCGCCTGGCATCCGGCCAGCGGGCGCAAGTGCAGGAAGCCCGCACCAACGTCGAGGAGGCGCGCCGTGCCCGCGACGCCGCCAAGGACGAGGCCGACCGGTATGCGCGCCTGCAAAGCGGTGGTGGTGTCTCGCAGATCCAGGTCGACACCAAGAAGAATGTGTTGCTCGCCGCGGAAAATGCCTACCGCATCGCCCAATCGCGCGCGAGCGAACTGTCGGCGCGCCAAGGCCAGGAATACAGCCAGGCGAAGTCGCAGCTCGAAACCAGCGGCCAGGAATTGACGCGGCTTCGGCTGGCCTACGACGCGGCGGTCAAGGATGTCAACACGGTGGGTGACAAGCTGCGCCTGCAATTGCAGACGGCGCGGCTGGTTGCCGATGCGGCGGCGCGGATCCGCTTCGAAAACATCGACAAGGATAACTTTCTGTTGATCGTCGCGCCGGTCGATGGCGTGATCACGGACGTGACCTCGACCCAGGCCGGCGACAAGATCCAGGCAAATGCGCCATTGGGCGGGATTGCGCCGAAAAATGCGCGGCCGATCCTCAAGATCGAGATCGCCGAGCAGGATCGGGCATTTTTGAAAGAAGGACTCGCGGTGAAACTCAAGTTCAACGCCTTTCCATTTCAGAAGTATGGATTGATCGATGGAACGCTGGCTTACATTTCGCCAGCGACCAAGCCGGCTCCGTCGACCAAACAGCCTGTCTATGAGGGCAGGGTGACGCTCGCGAAAGACTATTACGCAGTAGGCTCGGCGCGCTATCCGCTGCGCTACGGCATGACGGCGGTGGCCGAGATCGTAGTGCGGGAACGCAGGCTGATCGATCTGGCGCTCGATCCGTTCCGGCAAATCGGGGGGTAGCGGTCGAGCGCAGCGACCAGTGCAGCAACCAGGGTCAGGTTCAACTTTCGCGGTGCCTCTTCGCGAAACTTGAGCCTGACCCTGCTTGCGGCACAACGGAGTGACTCGCGTCGCTTGGAAAAGGCTTTCCACTTCCACTTCCACTTCCGTTTCAACCCCAACTTCGCCGGGGGCGGCCCGGCTTCTGGCTGGTCCACATCCTCGCGCCACAACGCAGTCACGCGCCGGCTTCAGGTGTTAGGTAACAAATGCATGTGGCGGTGCCGCGCCGTCAGGGCAGCGTCCGCCGCAACCGGGACCAGATGAATATTGCCGTGCCGGACGCCGCTTTCGGCAATCAGCAGGTTGCCGAACGCTTCGACTTCCTGGTAGGTGCCGCGCAAGACCACCGTCTCGAGGCAGTTGTCGTGGTCCAGATGCACATGCATCGTCGAGACGCACACATCGTGATGGGCATGCTGCAGTGCCGTCAGCCTGCTGGCCAGCTCCCGCTCGTGGTGGTTGTAGATGTAGCTCACCGTCCCGATGCAGTATTTCGCCTTCCTGGTCGTGATTCGGTTTTCTTCCAGCTGCCCGCGCAATAGGTCCCGAAAGGCTTCGGAGCGATTCACGTAGCCGCGTTTCTGGATCAGATCATCGAATTGTCTGGCCAGTGAATCGTCGACAGAAATGGTGATTCGGCGCATTGTCGAAAGCCCGTGTAGTGAGGATCCTTCGATTCTATCGCGGATGGATTGCGATTGCGAAAAGCGGTGCATCGCTGGCATCGAAAGATGCGCCGGGCCGGAATCGAAAAATCACCGACCCGAGAACATCTTCAGAAATTGGCGATCAAGGTCATCCGGAACGAGCGCGATTCGATCGGATGGAAATGCTTGTCGGCCGTGCCGATGCCGTCGTCCGGTTCGTTCGGCAGGCGCGACGCATAGTAGTAATCGATGGCTGCATCCTTGCGGTCGGTGAGGTTGTAGCCTTCCAGTTCGATGCGCAGTTTCGGGCCAAATTTATAGCCGATCCGGCCGTTCAGTGTCATGGTTTTTTTCGAACGTGTGCTGTTGTCCTCGATCAGTGGACGTGGTCCGAAATAGCGCAGTTGCAGTCCGCCGAAATACGGACCGAGATTGTCGACTGCCAGCGCCAGAGACGCCACACCTTCGATCGATCCCGGAATGCGGTTGCCGACCGGGTCGACATCGCGATAGCGCGCGCGCGCAAAAGCAACGTCGGCATCGATCGTCAGCCATTTGGTCGGCTTGTAGTAATTCGAAAATTCGAAACCGACGCGACGGCTTGGACGGCCCGTGTCGGCAGTCGTGCCGGCGTCGCCCTGGAACAGCAACTCGGAATCGAAATCCAGCCGGTACACGGAAAAACTCGACTGCAGGCCGGGTACGATCTCGGAGCGCACGCCGACTTCGAGGCCGCGCGATCCCACCAGGGCGGATTCGCGGGTGGCCGGCGTATCGGGATTTTTCGGGTCGACCGAAATCGTCGCGCCACGGGCATCGTTGCTGTGAAAGCCGCGGCCGGCATTCAAATACAGTTCGGTCTTCGACCACGGCCCGAAGATCAACGACAGCTTCGGACTGGCCCGATGATCGGTCACCTTGTTCGAATTGGCAGCCAGATTGCTGACCACCTTGTCGCAGTAAAAATCCTCCCGCACGCCCACCACGGTGCGGAATTTATCGGTCCAGCGGGTCGCATTCTCGGCATGGAAACCGATGCTGCTTTCCACGGTGTGATCCTGGCGCGTCACCGACAGCAGCGAACGCGCCCTGGTCAGATTCAGCGCATTGTGAATATTATCGTTCTGGAATTGCAGACCGACGGTATTTTCGGATCTGAATCCCATCAGTGGCATTTGCCAGGTATGGCTGGCATTGATGCCGGTCGTCACACGTCGGTCCGGTTGATTGAACTGG
>JAYUWF010000248.1:0-13459 GCA_043753685.1 Herminiimonas sp. | reverse complement strand
CTTCTACAAATTCACGCCGCTGGCAGATCCGGACGCCGTGGTGCTGGCCTTGCGTGCGCTGACGGTCGATCTCCTGGGCTCGGTACTGGTGGCCGAGGAAGGCATCAACGGCGTACTCGCCGGAACGGCTGCCGCGCTCGACGTGTTCGAGCAAGCCTTGACCGCCCTGCCGCAGGCAGACGGCGGTTTTGCCGGCATGGTCTTCAAGCGCAGCGGCTGCCGCACCGCGCCCTTCGCCCGCATCAAGATTCATCGCAAGGAAGAAATCGTCGCTCTCGGCGTGGCGCAGGTCGACACCGTCGGCCGCGGCGGCATCGACGTCAGTCCGGCCGATTGGCGCGCGCTGATTGCCGAGGACGACGTGGTCGTCATCGACAATCGCAACAGTTTTGAATACCGGCTCGGCCGTTTCAGGAATGCGATCGATCCGCGGGTCGCGAATTTCCGCGATTTTTCGGCGTTCATGGCAGCCCATGCACCGGCCTGGAAAGCGCAGGGCAAGCGGGTCGCCATGTATTGCACCGGCGGCATCCGCTGTGAAAAAACCAGCGCCTGGATGGCCGACGCCGGGCTGCCGATCTACCAGCTCGAAGGCGGCATCCTGAATTTCCTGCAGTCGATGCCGGACGCCGCGCGCGATTGGCAAGGCGAATGCTTCGTCTTCGACAACCGGATCGCGCTCGACAGCCGGCTGCAGGAAACCGACACCACCGCCGAGCAGGTCTATTCGAGCCCGGAAGACGCGTGGCGCTTGGCGCGGGCGCGGCGACTCGATGCGGCCGAGTAAGGCGCTGGCCGCGCCGCAGCGGCTCTGATACATGGCTCCAAGGCGAGGCTTTAATGCGCAGCGCTGATTTTCCGCTGCGCGATGGTGTCGGCGCGAGCTGCGTGGCGCTGCCGGCCGGATCCTGGCCGACCGTGCTCGATTTCCTGGAAGCGCGGTTCCCGGCAATCGGGCGTGCCGAGTGGGTCCTGCGCATGCAGCACGGCGCCGTCTTCGACCACAACGGCGTGGCGCTGCGCAGCGAAAGCCCGTATCGAGCACACAGCCAGGTGTTCTATTACCGCAGCCTGGCAAGCGAAGCCATCATTCCTTTCCAGGAAACGGTACTGTTCCAGGATGAGTGGCTGGTGGTCGCCGACAAACCGCACTTCCTGCCGGTGACGCCGTCCGGTATCTACCTGCAGGAAACGCTTCTGGTGCGGCTCAAGCGCCGCCTCGGGATCGCGTCGCTGACACCGATCCATCGCATCGATCGGGATACGGCGGGCCTGGTATTGTTCAGCACCGTGCCGGAAATGCGCGACCGCTATCAGGCGCTGTTTCGCGACCGGGCCGTCGACAAAGTCTATGAAGCGATCGCACCGTGGCGCCAGGATCTGGCCCTGCCGCTGGTGTACCGCAGCCGGCTTGCCGAAAGTTCGGTGTTCATGCAGATGGCCGAAGTCGATGGCACGCCGAATGCGCAGACTGGCATCGAGCTGATCGAACGGCGCGGCACGCAAGCGCTCTACCGCCTGCAACCGTCCACCGGCCAGAAACATCAATTGCGCGCCCACATGGCGGCGCTCGGTATCGGCATCGTCAACGACCGGATCTATCCGACGCTGCAGCCGGCTACCAGTGCGACGGCGGCGCCCGACTACAGCCAGCCGTTGCAGCTGCTGGCACGCTCGCTCGCTTTCACCGATCCGGTGACCGGACAAAGGCGCCGTTTCGATAGCGAACGACACCTGCAATCCTGGCAATCGTAGCCAGTCCCCCAATAAATCATGTAATGGATTATCAAGATCCGCAGCCGGATCCGTGCGCATTCGCCTGGTTTCACGGCCAACGCTCGCCGGCCACCGGCGATTCGTCACATCCCTTTCTGGACTCTGGCTGGTGCAGAATGCGGAAACGGACGAGCGCATCAATGCCGGTTGGCGGCCTACGAAGCGGCCCTGAAGGCGGCCGGCGTGGAATTCACGATGTGCCGCTATTTCGGCACGCAACACGGATTCAACAACGACACGACACCGCGCTATGACGTCGCCACGGCAAAGCTGGCATGGTAACGCACAGTGGATTTTTTCAGGAAAAAGCTGGCTTGAGACATTGGCGCGGTGGTCATTCGGGCGCCGGGCTTGCATCGGCGCGCCGATCACCGATGCCGATCGATTGGCTGAAATAAAAGAACGCGCAAGCCGTGAACCGAGCCTGCGCGTTTTTCATGGTGACGACGATTGACGATTGCCCTCAGATCGTTGGATCGGACAGAGCGCGGGTTATAAAAAATCGCGCCATTTCCGCGCTGGCGTCCGGACCCCTGTCGTCGGTGTAGTTTCTCGAAGCATCGCCACCGTACCAGGCGTGGCCGCCCCCATGCACCATCCAGTGCTCCGAAAAAGGATTCTGTTGCGCGTCGAACTGCACGGTCCGCGTGTAACCGTACTGCCGGGCGTTGGCTGCGATTCGTTCCACGAATCGCTGTTCCGAGGCCGGCGCAAACGCCGAAGGTGCTTTGCCCAGGAACTGCGCTGCATGCGTGGAGTGGACCGTGGTGTCTTCATCGCCATGGAACACGATGGTGGGGATTTGCGCATGCAGCGGATGGACCGCAAAACTGGCATAGACGCCGTGCTGCATCGCGATCATGGCGGACATGAAATCCCGTGCCGCACCGTGCGGTACGCCCGAATGAATGCCGAGTGCGGCATACAGTTCCGGATACATGACGGCGAGCGTGGCAGCCATCGCGCCACCAGCCGAGAAGCCGGCGATGAAGGTCTGGTTGGCCGCGACACCGTGGGTCGACACGAGTTGGCGCGTGAGTCCGGCAATGATGGCAGGCTCACCCTGTTCTCGTCTCTGATGGGCGGCTTCGTACCAGTTCCAGCACTTGGCGCCATTAGCAGCGCTGGCCTGTTCCGGATACGCCACCAGAAATCCGTGTAGTTGCGCATGTTCGTTCATCCGCGTGGCCAGCGCGAATTCTGCGGCATCCTGATGGCAGCCGTGTAGCATGACCAGCAACGACGGCTTGCCCCGCCGGCGCCCTGCCGGTACGAAGAGCTTGTAATGCCGGCTGCCTTCTGGCCCGTCATGCGATGCATCGGTAAATTGCGCAGGGCTGGATGCTTTGCCCGCAATGCGGGCTTTGGGAGGCAATTCTGGAGGCATGGCGCGTGGTGGTAAAAATAATGAATGAGGATAACCGGGAATCTTGGCGGCGCTGGCGGCGCAGGCGGCGTTGGTTCTGAAGGCGTTGGGGCACGGGCCTGATGTGCTGCACGCTGCGCAAGATCGGTGGCATCGTGTCGGAAGCGGACCGGCCAGATCGGCCAAGGCAGCGAGGTCCGTCGGAGCGGCGCACGTGAAAAATTCAGGGGACTCGAATGAGCCCCCTGAGTTCGCCCACGGTACCTGGATGACCTGACAGCGAATCGAGGTTGTAATTCAGCGCCGAACCGCGCAAATCAACCGTTGCCCGTGGTTAGCCGGTTCGACGGAACATCTGTAGCATGACTGCCTGTCCCGTCAGCGGCGTGCGTCTGGATCCGTGTTTCGTGTTCAGACGCTCTTGCTGACCGGTTGCTTGATTCCCGGTTGTTGCGATGGTGGCTGCATGCTGCCGTTTTGATGCGGCGTGTCGCGCGATTCGTTGATTGGTTTGGTCAGCTTTTCGAACACTGCCTTCTGGCGCTGCGTGACCTTGTCGGTTTCTTCGGCACCGCGGCGCACGACTTCTTCTGCGACGGCAGCAGCCGTACGGGTGGTCTCCGGCACATGGGCTTCTGCGGCCTTGGACAGCTCGACCTGCACGCCGGCGGCGATGTTGGTCAGATGCTGTTGATAGGCACGCACTTTTTCCGCAACCGGTTGTACTTGTGCGGCAGCGACCGACAGATAGTCGGTTGGCGTATTCGATTCGATGAGTTGATGCGTGCTGTTGATCGCTTCTTCCATGACGGTTTGCGCGACCTGAACGTTGAGTTGTCCGATCCGCTGAATTCCATCGAACATTTTCTTGGACAGATCTGCAGCGAAGGAAAACTGCGCATCCAGATGCGATTTCAGGGCTGGTGGTACTTCTTGACGTGAGAACGCTAGCATAGTGAAGCCTTTCTATAATAAGAATCGGTAGGTTGAAACATGCAAAGAGGGATTCGAGAACAGACCATGCACCGCTTGATGTGGAGCTCACCGAAAACATGATGTCGGTACATGCCGTTCCCGCTGTGGCAACGCGTTCCGAGCGGTGCTCCATCTCTCATCTTGCACCTTACTGACCCATGCAAAACCGTCAAGTTCACCGCACGATGCCGATTTTTTGCATCGCACCACAAAAGGATACGCATACCTGAGGCAGATCAAATCACTTTCTGTCTCATGCATCATTCCTGTTCTCCATGAAGATGACGAAGGTGCATCAGGCGATGTGGACAACCATCACTTCGCACGAAACACTTCTGCTGCGAAGACTTTGCCGATCGAAACAGGTTTTATAAAACCTTGCGGAAATCAAAGCCTCTCCTATACTGAATTATCAATGGTGCAGCGACAGTGCACTGCCCGGTCCGCCGGATCGGCTAATGGTGATGGAGGCGTTCGATGAAGCTGCACTTGACCGATTTCTGGCATCCCGCCGCGCATCACTCGCCCGGCGTCAACGACCGTTCCGCCTTACCCGGCGTCGACGTGCCGCCGTCCCGATTGGAAAATGCGCTGTACGCGGCGATCCTGATCCTGGGAATTCCGGTGGTGGTGGGCGCGACGACGTTCGTCGTGCAGCATCTGTTCGACGGGCTGCTGTGGCTGTTGCCGAACTAAGCGTGCAATTGCACGCGCAGGATCAGACGCCAAGATAGGTTGCGATTTGTTCCGGGCTCTCGAGCAGCTCGGTGGAAGTGCCGCTGAGTACCACGCGTCCCTTTTCCAGCACCAGCGCCTGCTGCGTGTGCCGCAATACGGCACGGTAATCGCGATCCACGATCAGCGTGCCGATGCCGGTGGCACTGATCATGGCGACGACCTGCCAGATTTCGCGCACGATCAGCGGCGCCAGGCCTTCGGTGGCTTCGTCCAGGATCAGCAAGGTCGGATTGGTCATCAAGGCGCGGCCGATCGATAGCATCTGTTGCTCGCCGCCCGAGAGTTGCTGGCCACCGTGCTCGAGCCGCTCGGCCAAGCGCGGGAAAAGTTTCAGCACCCGCTCCAGTGTCCAGGCGCGGCTGCCATCGACGCCGGCCCGCGCGCTCATGAGCAGATTTTCCCGCACCGACAGATTGGGAAAGATGCCGCGTCCTTCCGGCACGTAGCCGATGCCAAGGCGCGCCCGGCGCTCGGGCGTCAGGCCGCTGATGTCGCGTCCCTGCCAATGCACCTGTCCCGACCTGGTCGGCACGAATCCCATCAATGTGCGGATCAGGGTGGTCTTGCCCATGCCGTTGCGGCCGAGCAGGCCGAGCGTGCCGCCCGCCGGGATCTGCAGCGCGACAGCATGCAGGATGTGGCTGTCACCGTAAAAACTGTTCAGTCCGGTCGCGCTCAGCATGGCGCCACCGGCGTGTCATTGGCAGCATCGTCCAGTCCCAGATAGGCACTGCGCACCAGCGGATCGGCGCGAATCCGCACTGGCGTGTCGCTGGCGATGACGCTGCCGTTGATCATCACGGTGATGCGGTCCGCGACCCGGAAAACGGCATCCATGTCGTGCTCGACCAGCAGTACCGCGTGGGTCTGTTTCAGGCGTTCCAGCAGCAGCAACATGCGTTCGCTTTCTTCGGCTCCCATGCCGGCCAGCGGCTCGTCGAGCAACAGCACCCGTGGCGCCGTGGCCAGGCACATCGCGATCTCGAGCTGGCGCTTCTGGCCGTGACTGAGGGTGCCGGCGTTGCGCGCACTCGCGCTGCAGAGGCCAGCCTGCTCCAGCGCCTCGGCGGCGGCGGCCAGCGCATGGCCACAGGCAGCCGCGGATTGCCAGAGCGACCATGGCCGCTGACGCGCCGCTTGCGCAGTCAGCCGGCAATTTTCCAGCACGGTCAGTTCGGGGAAGATCGTGGTGCGCTGATAACTGCGGCCGATGCCGTGCCGTGCGCGGCGCGGCTGCGTCCAGCCCGAGACGTCTTGCCCGAGCAATTCGATGACGCCTTCGGAAACAGCGATTTCGCCGGAGAGCATGTTGATCAGCGTCGACTTGCCGGCGCCGTTGGTGCCGATCACCGCATGCAGTTGACCGGCGTACAAGTCGAGCGAAACCCGATCGACCGCGGTCAGGCCACCGAAGCGGCGCACCAGGCCGGTTGCCCGCAGCAGGGCCGATGGAGCGACGGCGGAAGTATCGGGCAATTGCGCCACGGTTGCTGCATCAGAGTGCATCGTGCCCCCGGTTGCCGCGACCAGGCAGCAAGCGCTGCATGCCGCGGCCGACACCGACCAGCCCCCGCGGCAGCAACGCCACGCACAGGATCATGGTCAGGCCCAGCGTCAATTGCCAGCGCGCGGCGAAGGCGCCGAACAGCGCTTCGGAAGCATAGAATTCCTTGAGCAGGACGAACGCGACGGCGCCGATCACCGCACCGCGCAGGCTGCCCAGGCCGCCCAGGATGATCATCAGCAGCACCGCTCCCGACTCGTGCCAGGACAGTAATTCGGGATTGACCGCACCGTTCTTGGTGGCGTTCAGGAAGCCTGCCAGCCCGGCCAGCATGCCGGCGACGACGAAGGCTGCCAGCTTGTAGAAGTAGGTGTTGAAACCGGCCGCGCGCATGCGTTGCTCGTTGATCCGGATACCGGCCAGCGCATGGCCGAAACGCGAACGCCGCAACAACGCCAGAAAACCGTAGCTCAGGCACAGGCAAGCCAGCGTGAAAAAATACAGGTGACGCGCATTGTCGAGATCGATCCAGGTGCGCCCGCCGACGGCGAGCGCAGCACGGGTGTTGAGAAAGATGCCATCGCTGCCGCCACCGATGGCGGTATCGTGAAAGACGAAGAACGCCATCTGTGCGAAGGCCAGCGTGACCATGATGAAATACACGCCGCGGGTGCGCAGGCTGAGCGCGCCGACCACCAGCGCATAGGCGCCGGCGGCAAGGGCCGACGCGCCGATCAGCAGCGGCAGCGAAGTCGTGGTGTCGGCCGACAGGAGTACCGTGACATACGCGGCGATACCGTAGAACGCAGCGTGGCCGAGGCTGATCAGGCCGGTCATCCCAACCAGCAGTTCCAGGCTCAAAGCGAAGATCGCATAGATCACGATCTTCAACACCAACTCCTGCAGATAGGGCGAGAGGAACAGCGGCAGCAGCGCGATCAGGATCGCCACGGCCACGGCCGGCAACCAGGACAGCTGCGCGTCGCCCTGGGTGGCGTTACGCCGGTCCTGCAATGCAGGAATGGATTTTGGCACAGGCGTCGACATCGGTTTCAGTAGCCCTTGCTTTTCAAGCCTTCCGGCTTCCAGATCAACACCAGCGCCATCAGCACGTAGATGCCGATGCCGCTGTATTGCGCGAAAAAGACCTTGCCGAAAGTATCGACGAAACCGACCAGCAACGACGCGATCAACGCACCGGAAATCGAGCCGACGCCACCGATGACCACCACCACGAAACAGATGATCAGGATCTGACCGCCCATGCCGGGATACACCGAGGCGGTGGGCGCGGCGATCATGCCCGCCAGCGCGGCCAGCGCGACGCCGCCGGCGAACACGATCCGGTACAGCAGACGGATATCGATCCCCAGCCCGCGCGCCATGTCGCGGTTGCTGGCCCCGGCGCGAATCATCATGCCGAGCCGGCTGTGATTGACCACGCCGTACAAGCCGAGCGCCACGACCAGACAGGCCGCCGAGGCGAAGAGGTTATAGACCGGATAGGTCATCAAGTCCCCGAGATGGATGCCACCGGCCAGCCACGGCGGCGTCTTGACGCCGTGGACATCGTTACCGAACAGGATGCTGCGCACTTCCTCGAATACCAGGATCAGGGAGTAGGTCATCAGGACCTGTTGCAGATGGTTGCGCTGATACAGGTAACTGAAGAACACCCATTCCAGCACGAAGCCGATCACCGCCGACAGGCCGACGCCGGCCACCAGCTGCAACAGGAACTGCTCGCCGAACAGTGGCGCCAGCGCGAAGGCCATGTATGCGCCCAGCATGTAGAAACTGCCGTGCGCCAGATTGATGACGCCCATGATGCCGAAGATCAGGGTCAGACCGCTGGCCACCAGAAATAGCAACAGGCCGTACTGCACGGCGTTCAGGCACTGGACGAGAAAGGTGGACAATTCCATGGAGGACGGCGTCGGCGGGGGGCGTTCGTTGCAGTGAAAAAAATTCCGGGGATTCAACCGTGGGGCAGCACGCGGCGCCGCATCGAGCGGCCCGAACCAAGCCAGGGGGACGGCCGGTGGCATACCGTCGGCCGAACGGCGATGCGCGCGTCGGCCCTACATCTTGCAGCCCTTGCCCGGGTCGGCCAACGCCTTGATGGCCACGCCCTTCAGTTCATTGTTGTTGCCCTTTACCTGGCGCAGATAGATGTCCTGCACCGGATTATGGCCGGCCGACAGACTGAACTTGCCGCGCGGGCTGTCGATCTGGGCGCTGCTCATGCCGGCAATTACCTTGTCCTGGTTCTTGATGTCGCCGCCCGCCGCCTTCAATCCAGCCGCCAGCAATTGCGCGGCGTCGTAGCCCTGCACTGCATAGACATCCGCATTGACTTTATAAGTCTTGGCGAAATTCAGGCGGAAAGCATTGTCGCGCGGCGTGTTCAGGTTGTCGGCGTAATGCAGGGTCGTGTACATGCCCTGGGCCGAGTCGCCCTGCGCTTCCAGCGTGCCATCGGTCAGAAAGCCCGGACCGTACAGCGGAATGGTCTTGTTCAGTCCGGCGGCGGCGTAATCCTTGACGAACTTGACGGCGCCGCCACCGGCGAAGAAAGCGTACACGGCATCCGGTTTTTGCGCGGCGATCTGGGTCAGCAATGCCTGGAATTCGACGTTCGGAAATGGCAGCGTCAGGTTCTGCCCCACCTTGCCGCCGCCTTTTTCAAAACCGTCGACGAAACCCTTGGCCGACTCCAGCCCGGCGGCGTAATTCCAGGTGATGGTCATGGCATTCTTGTGACCGCGTTCGGCGGCGACCTTGCCCATCGCATACGCCGGCTGCCAATTGGTGAACGAGGTGCGGAAAATATTCTTGGCGCACATGGCGCCGGTGATGACGTCGGCGCCGGCGTTCGGCACGATCATCAGGGTGCCGGTGTCGCGCGCCACTTTCGCCATGCCGAGCGCCACGCCCGAATGGACGGTGCCGACCAGCACATCGACCTGATCGCGCTTGATCAACTTGTTGACGTTTTCGGTGGCCTTGGCCGGTTCCGATTCATCGTCGACCTTGAAGTACTGGATCTCGCGCCCGCCCAGCTTGCCGCCCTGTTCGGCAACATACAGCTTGAAGCCATTCTCGATCATCGTGCCGAGGTTGGCATAGGTGCCGGTGGCCGGCAGCATCAGACCGACCTTGACCGGTGCGCCCGCGCTCTGGGCGCATGCGGCGCCGGCGGCCAGCAGCGCGATGGCACCGACGATCGCCTGTACCGGACGCGGCACGGACATGCCGACGGACGGCGCGCTGGATGGCGCAGTGGATGACAGCGCGGATGACAGGATCGACGATAACGGCATGGATGTTCCTTTTTTATGGTGATGGTGCTGCGGTCGCTCGGGCGGCGTCCATTATAAATCGTGTTACTTCGCTAAAAACCTGTTCCGGTTGATCGCGTTGCGGCGAATGGCCACAGTCCGGCAGGATCGCCAGCCGAGTGCCGGGGTTGCGTCTTTGAATGCCCTCGATCTGGTCGAGCGTACCGTATTCATCGTCGCGCCCTTGAATCGCCAGGATCGGGCAACGGATGGCGGCGCATTCATCCTCGATGTTGAACGCTTCGAAGGCCGGATCGAGCCAGACATCGTTCCAGCCCCAGAAGGCCGAATCCACATCGGCGTGAAAGCGCGCCAGCTTGCCGCGCAATTCGGTGTTGAGATAGGTCTCGCGCACCTTGCGGATGCTGGCAAGGCTCAGGTCTTCGACAAAGATGTGCGGCGCCAGCACCACGATGCCGCGCAAGCGATCGGAAAACCGGCTGGCATACAGCAGCGCAATCGAGCCGCCGTCGCTGTGGCCGAACAGCCAGGGCCGCTCGATCTCGAGCGCGGCGAACAGTTCGGGCAAGACCTCGAACGCCTGCGCATGCATGAAGTCCACCGGGAATCGCTCATCTGCCGAACGCGGCGTCGAGCCGCCGTAACCGTAGCGGGAAAACACCAGCCCGCGCAGGCCCAGCCGCTCGCACATTTGTTGCGGAAAATTTTTCCACTGCGCCAGCGAACCTAATCCCTCGTGCAGGAACACCATCACCGGCACATCGGCGGCGGTTGTGCCGACCCATCGATATTCGAGGTCCAGCAGACGCTCGCGCCAGCGCAGTCTTGCCGTCTGGATTGCGGATTGCTGCGGCTGGCTCGACATCTCAGGACGCAGTGCCGGCCAGCGCGCGCAGCTTGAAGCGCTGGATCTTGCCGGTGGCGGTCTTGGGTAGGTCGTCGACGAACAGGATTTCGCGCGGATATTTATGCGGCGCCAGCTTGCCCTTGACCCACGCCTTCAGCTCGCTCGCCTGGATGTCGTCGGCGCCGTGACCTGCGCGGACGACCACATACGCCTGGGTGCGGGTCAGGCCTTCGCTGTCGGGATGGCCGATGACGGCACATTCCAGGACTGCCGGATGCGACATCAGGACGCCTTCGACTTCGATCGGCGAGACGTACTGGCCGCTCACCTTGAGCATGTCGTCGCTGCGTCCGGCATAGGTGTAATAACCGGCGGCATCGACCACGTACTTGTCGCCGCTCTTTACCCAGTCGCCCTGGAATGTCGCACGGCTTTTTTCCCGTGCGGTCCAGTACAGCAGGGCGGCGCTCGGCCCGCGGATGTAGAGGTCGCCGATTTCGCCGACCGGCGTCGACTGGCCGCGCTCGTCGCGCAGCTCCAGTGCATATCCGGGCACCGGCTTGCCGCTGCAGCCGTAGCGCACGTCGCCACTGCGATTCGACAAAAAGATATGCAGCATCTCGGTCGAGCCGAGACCGTCGAGGATGTCGGCGCCGAAATGCGCCTTGAATTTTTCACCGACCTCGCGCGGCAAGGCTTCCCCGGCGGACGCACAGATGCGCATGGCGACCTGTGAGCGCTGCGGCAGGTCTCCCGACGCCAGCATGCCGACATACAGTGTCGGCACGCCACAGAACACGGTCGGCTTGTGTTTCACCAGCCGTTCGAACACGGCTGCCGGCGTCGGCCGCTGCGCCATCAGGATGGTGGTCGCACCTACGCTCAGCGGAAAGGTCAGGCCATTGCCGAGACCATAAGCGAAAAACAGTTTTGCAGCTGAGAACACGATGTCGTCGCGCCGCATGCCCAGCACCGGCGTGCCGTACAGCGTGGCGGTCCAGTACAGGTTGGCGTGCGAATGCACGGCACCCTTCGGCCGCCCGGTCGAGCCGGAGGAATACAGCCAGAAGGCGAACTGGTCGGCATGCGTGTCTGCAGGTGCGGCCGAAGCGGTGGTGTCGGGTGCGGCGAGCAGGTCTTCGAAAGGATGCAAGCCTGGAGCCGCCGTGTCGGCAATCGCACCGCCGGCGACGAACAACGGTGTCTGCAACGACGCCAGTTGCAGCGCTTCCTGCACCACCGATAACAGCGGCGCCGCGACGATCGCCAGCCGTGCGCCACAGTGCTGCAGCATGTAGGCGTAATCGGTGGCTGGCAGGAGCGTGTTGACCGGCACCGGCACCACGCCCGCGTACAATGCGCCCAGCAGGGCGACCGGCATGTCGACCGTGTCCTGCATGACCAGAAGGATGCGTTCTTCGGGCCGCACGCCGTGTGATTTCAGGCCGGCAGCGAAGGCGCGTACCCGCGTATCGAGTTCGGCATAAGTCAGTTGCGTGGTGTCGTCGATGTAAGCCAGGCGGTCATGATTGACCTGATTGATTTGCAGCAGATAGGCTGCGAAATTGAAGCGCTCCGGCAGTTCACGCAGGTCGGGCACGGGTTGCCCATCTTGCCTTGGTCCATCCATCGTCCGTCTCCTGCTGCTGTCTTGTGGCGCGCCGTGCTGCAGGTCGACGTCGACTTATATTGCATCTTTGAATGAGTATAAGTGCAGTAACTTGCGCAAGTCAATTGATTGCACCATACTATATTTCATTACTTTTAATGCCTCTGGAGCGCAACAAATGCCCCGAAAATCGCCCGCTGCCGAGACCGAAACGGTGGACGGAAACAAGGCTGGAAAAACGGCCGCCAGTACCGGCAAACCGCGTTCCGCCACCCTGCGCGCGCTGGCCGACCATGGCGCCCGGACTGTGGGCGCGGAAGCCGGACGCGATCCGTATCTGGTGGCGCTGGGCGAACGCCTGCGCATGCTGCGCGCGCGGCGCGGGCTGACCCGCAAGGCGCTGGCGCGGCTGGCCGATGTCTCCGAGCGGCATGTCGCCAATGTCGAGTCCGGTGTCGGGAATGCCTCGATCCAGTTCCTGCGCCAGTTGACGGCGGTCCTGAACTGTTCGCTGGCGGAGATGATCGGCGACGAGACCGCGTCGTCGCCGGAGTGGCTGATGATTCGCGAGATCCTGCGCGGGCGCAGCGAAGCCGAACTGGCGACCGGGAGGGCGGCACTGGCCGGCGTGTTCGAGGCGCCGACCAGCGAGACCGCGCGGCGCCAGCGGCTGGCGCTGATCGGCTTGCGCGGCGCCGGAAAATCGACCCTGGGACGCATGCTGGCCGAAGATCGGAAAGTGCCCTTCGTCGAACTGAGCCGCCACATCGAAACCATTGCCGGCTGCAGCATCGCCGAGATCTACGCACTGTACGGACCGAATGCGTATCGGCGTTATGAATACCGGGCGCTGGAAGACGTGATCCAGCGCTTTCCGCGCGCCGTGATCGCCACGCCCGGCGGCATCGTCTCGGATCCGGCGACATTCAATCTGCTGCTGTCGCACTGCTACACCGTATGGCTGCAGGCCTCGCCGGAAGAACACATGGCACGGGTGGTGGCGCAGGGTGACATGCGTCCGATCGCGGGTAACCGGGAAGCCATGGATGACTTGAAGCAGATCATCGGGAGCCGCGCGCAATTCTATGAAAAAGCCGATCGCACGGTCGACACCAGCGCCGTGACCCACACGGTGGCGTTCGGGCGCCTCCTGGCATCGCTGCACGAGATCGCCTGAGACCAGATCAGCTGTATCAATGCAATATAATGCGTGATATCGAACGGTAGTTTGATGCCATTCCGATTCCGCTGACGTGCGATTTCGCGCAATGCATGGCTTCGCGCTCAACGCATCATTGCAGATCCTGCCGGATGACTGCCGCCAGATCCTCCAGCACCTGCG